>NZ_JBFAMX010000336.1:0-10833 GCF_040659615.1 Nonomuraea sp. NPDC049784 | reverse complement strand
GTTGACGGCGGTGGGCCGGGCGGCGCGGAGCCTGGCGATCTGCGCGGCGTCGCCGTCGGCCAGCACGACGCCGAGCGCCCCGGCCACGCCGAGCGCGGGCGCGCCGCGCACGGCCAGCCGCTGGATGGCGTCCACCAGATCGTCCACGGTGTGGATGCGCAGCATCACGCACTTGTCCGGCAGCAGGGTCTGGTCGACGAGCTCGATGGCGCCGTCCACCCAGTCGATGGTCCTCACACCGCAAATGTACGACTCAGCGCTCCGCCAGGACGATCACCGAGTCCCTCGCATGGAGCACGATCGACTCGGACTTGTCCGGGTTGAGAACGATGCCGTAGTGCGGGGGGTTGTTGCGTGCCTGAGCGCTGCGGTAGCCGATGGCGGTCTCGCCCCTGCGCCTGGCGGACTCCACGACCGTGGAGAACGTCACCCGCGTTCCCGTCTCCACGTACGAGCCGGCAGGACGGGGGTAGATCTCCGAGCCGCGCGAGTCGAACAGGTAGCCGAACACCTCGGCCAGGTGCCGGTTCTCGGCGAGCTGGGCGAGGAGCAGGCCGATGACGGTGTCGCTGATCACGATGTCGTCGGCCTCGGTGACCTCGGCCAGGGCGCGGTTGTTCTCGTCGTGCATCTCGCTGACGATCGAGTAGTGCTCGCCGAGCGCGCTCTGCATGTCGCGGAGCTGGAGCAGCGTCATGAGCGTGCGCGTGTCGGAGTGGCGGGGGTCGAAGCGGTCGTCGGAGAGCACGATGACGTGCTGGAAGAGGCCGACGCCGAGCGACTCGAGGGCGTACCTGTCGGTGGTGTCGCAGTCCTTGACGTTCACGGTGAGGTTGCGCAGGCCGGCGAGACCCGTGCCCGCCTTGGGGTGGTCGGCGGCGATCTCCAGGACGGAGCCGGGGGCGACGTAGCCGTCGAGGTAGCGGACGATCTGCTCGGCCCGGCCGTTCCAGTTGAGCAGCAGCGTGCGCTCGGGCTCGGTGGGCGGCGCCTCCGCCTCGACGACGGCGGCCTCGTCCAGGGACGGCTTGCCGGCGGCCAGTCGGATGTGGGAGTCGTCGTGCGCGATGACGATGACCTGGTCGTCGGCGTTGACGACGGTGTCCATGGGCGGGTTCAGCACGACGCCGGCCGGCTGGCGCAGGCCGATGACGGAGGCGGTCTGGTACGCGTGCAGCGCCTCGCCGTACGTGATGCCGACGAGCTTCTTGGGGGTGCGCAGGTAGATCTCGCCGCCGTCGAAGTTCAGCAGGTCCATGCAGACGACGGACATGCCGGACTGGCGCGAGGACTGCACGATGAGCCTGGAGGCGGTGTCGTCGGAGTCGACCAGGTGCACGTCCCGGCCGCCGGCCAGCCGGGCGGCGGCGATGTTGCGGCTGGAGGTGAGCCCGGCGACCACCGGCGGGTGCATGCCGCTGCGCTTGGCCAGGGCGAGCAGGATCTTGATGACGTGCGCGTCCGGGTCCTCGCCCTCGGGCGAGAGCACGACGACGGAGCGGGCGGTGGCCAGATTCATCAGCGCGAGGTCGCGCGGCTCGGTGGGCCGCCCCGTGCGGCAGACCAGGCGGGTCCTGCCGAGGTCGCCGACGGCCTCGCGGATGTCCTCTTCCATGGCGAGTTTGTCACGTTCCGCCAGGACGGCGATGACCGAACCCTTCTGGCTGGCGTGCGCCTTGACCAACTCGGCCACGATCGTGAACACCTGGTCCGACCAGCCGAGCACCACCGTGTGGCCGGACTCGACGATGCGCGAGCGCCCCCTGCGCAGGCGGTCCACCTTCTGCTTGAGCCCGTTCGACAGCAGGCCCACGAGCATGCTGACGATGAACAGGCCGCCGAGCGAGCCGGCGAACATCACGGCCATGTACGCCGTCGAGCCCTTGTCGCTGGCGACCTTGCTCGGGGTCAGCGCGTGCATGAGCGCGATCCAGAGCACGTGCCCGGGGCCGTTCACGCCGTCCGGCTCGTCGGGCGCGAGCCAGAGCGTGAGCCCCGCCACGATCACGATCAGCGCCAGCGAGACCACGGCCAGCCAGCCGATCAACGAGGCGGTGCCCTTGGACATGGTGTTGTCGAACCAGTAACGCGCCCGTTCACGGAACGTAACCTTCGACACTTTCCCCGATACCTCCGCGTAAGGAGCGATTTAACCCAGCGACCCAAGGTACCGGTCGATCTTGGTGTGCGCATGGAGACCGGTAACGTATCGGCCATGGCGAGCCCCCTGGCACCAGACGATCCGGCGTCCCTGGGCAGCTACCGCCTGTCCGGCCGGCTCGGGGAGGGCGGGCAGGGCGTGGTCTACCTCGCCCACTCCTCGCATGGCGAACCGGTCGCGATCAAGCTGCTGAGCGCGGGCGACAAGGAGACGCGGGCCAGGCTGGCCCGCGAGCTGGAGGCACTGGAGGGCATCGCCTCCTTCTGCACGGCGCGAGTGCTCGACGTCTCGACCGGCGGGCCGCGGCCGTTCGTGGTGAGCGAGTACGTGGACGGCCCCTCGCTGGCCGAGCGGGTGCGCGAGCGCGGCCCTCTGCACGGAGGTGACCTCGAGCGGCTGGCGGTCGGCGCGGCCACGGCGCTGGCCGCCATCCACGCGGCCGGGATCGTGCACCGGGACTTCAAGCCGGCCAACGTGCTGCTCGGCCCCGACGGGCCCAGGGTGGTGGACTTCGGGATCGCCCGGGCGGAGGGGGCGGCCACGCTGACGTCCGGCCTGATCGGCACCCCCGCCTACCTGGCGCCCGAGCAGATCAGCGGGTCACCGGCCGCGCCCGCCTCCGACGTGTTCGCCTGGGCCGCGTCGATGCTCTACGCGGCCACGGGCACGAGCCCGTTCGGGGCGGACACCGTGCCCGCCGTGCTGCACCGGGTGCTGCACGCGGAGCCGGACCTGTCGCCGCTGCCGCCACGCCTGCGCGGGCTGATCGCCTCCTGCCTGGCCAAGGACCCGTCCCGCCGCCCCACGGCCCAGCAGCTCATGGTGTCCCTGGTCACCCCCCACGCTCCCGGGATCCAGGGCGGCACCACCCCACAGACCCCAGGAGCCCGGCACGGCGACACCCCACAGGCCGCCTGGGCTCGGGGCGGCGGCCCTCCGACGGCGCCACGTCACGACCAGCCGGGGCGGCGTCACCAGGAGACGGACACCCGGGAGTCGCGGCGCGCCCGGTCGCGAGGCCTGCTCATCGGTGCCTTGGCGGCGGTGACGGCCCTGGCCGCGGCGGCCGTCGCCACGACCCTGTACCTCAACCGCACCCCGACCCCGCCCTCGCAGGAGGACGACCACTCGGCCTCGGCCACCATGTCCTCCTCGTCGACCTCCTCGTCCGCCACCGGCGCCCCGGCCACCGCGTCCTCGCCGGCCACCGGCGCCCCTGCCGCCAAGGGGGACCTGAAGATCCCCGCCTCATTCGCGGGGACGTGGACGGGCCACACCACCAGCACGAACCCCATGGACACCGACGGCGCGGACAACACCGTGGTGCTGAAGCCCGGGGCGTCCACCGCGTCGTGGAGCGAGAAGAACCCGCCCGACACCTGCCGTGGGACGATAACGCTGACCAAGGTGGAGGAGGCGCAGCTGACGTTCTCGCTGGGGGCGAACGAGGGCGGCTGCATCGCGGGTACCATCTGGCTCGCCAAGAAGGGCGACACACTGACTTATACGTGGCGGGACGACCCGGGCCTCAACGTCGTCACCCAAACCGGCACGCTCCAAAAGAGCCAGCCTTAAGCTGATTTTTCGACTAAAACCCTTCGACATGTGACGGCTAAAGATTGGATCATTACCGTTATGTCCGTGATTAGGGAGGTGCCGTTCCCCAGCCCGGAGTCTTCTGAGCTCCCCATGAACATCTGGATCGACGACGCCGACTCAGCCATCGACGTCATCGACGCCCTGGCGCTGTCGCCGTTCGCGACGGGCGCGCAGCCATGGTCCCGCCTGGCCAACCTGGAGCGCGTACGCCCCGACGCCCCGCTCAGCCCCGCCGGCGGGCGCGTCCTGCGTACCGCGCGGGTCGAGGACGGGTCGGAGTCGCGGCTCATCTGCGGCGACGGCTGGACCCTGCGTGTCGTTCGCCACCGCAACCGCACGGCCACCGTCAGCGTGACGGCGGTGAACGAGGAGCTGGCCAAGAGCGTGCTCGCGGAGAGCATCGAGGGCGCCGAAGAGGCCATGCCGGAGGTCGACCACGTCGAGATGGGCTTCTGGTGGCGCGGCATGCACGGCGGCACCCGCTCGGAGAAGCCGATCACGGCACAGGCCTGGGATGAGATCAACAAAAACTACTCGGCGAAGGTCCGCCCGGCCCTCGACAGGCTCATGTCGATCACCCCTGCCGACGTGAACGGCCGCCTCATCCTCCTGCACGGCGAGCCGGGCACCGGCAAGACCACGCTGCTGCGCACGCTCGCCAAGCAGTGGCACGACTGGTGCCAGGTGGACTGCGTGCTCGACCCCGAGCGCCTGTTCAACGAGCCCGGTTACCTGATGGAGGTGGCCGTCGGCTACGACTCGGACGAGGACACGCAGCGCTGGCGGCTGCTCGTCCTGGAGGACTGCGACGAGCTGATCAGCTCGGGCGCCAAGGCCCAGGCGGGCCAGGGGCTGTCGCGCCTGCTCAACCTGACCGACGGCCTGCTCGGCCAGGGCCGCGACGTCCTGGTGGCGATCACCACGAACGAGGACCTCGCCCGCCTCCACCCCGCCGTCGTCCGCCCCGGCCGGTGCCTGGCGCAGGTGGAGGTGGGGCCGCTGACCAAGGAGGAAGCCGTCGCGTGGCTCGGCTCGCCGAAGGGGGTGAGCCCGTCGGGGGCGACGCTGGCGGAGCTGTACGCCCTGCGCGCGGGCCGCGAGATCGCCTCCCAGCCGGGCGACGAGTCCACCGGCCTGTACTTGTGACCCGTCGGCGGCCGCCCGCTACATCACCGGGCGGCCGCCCTCACATGCGGTCACGGGGTCAGCATGGTCACGCGGGCGGCGATCCTGGCCGCCAGCACATGCTTGCACGGCCCGCGCGACCCCCGGTGGTCGTACCACCAGGGGCACGTGCACTCCCCCTCGGCGATCCGCACCCGCCGCACCCCGCCGTCCGTGGTCACCTCGGCCGTCTCCCCGAGCAGCCGCACGGCCCCCGAGTCCGCCAGCGCGCGGGCGGCGGTCAGGCGGGGGTTCAGCTGGGCCACCTGCTCCCTGTCGTAGGGCAGCTCCCGGTGGAAGTGTGCCGCCTCGTGCAGGTCGTAGCCGACCCGGCCGGCCGTGCCGAGCTGCGTGAGCGCGGCGCGTACGCGTCCGGTGGAGAGGCCCGAGCGGTCGGCGAGCAGCCCCAGCTCGACCGTCGGCTCGAAGTTGAGCAGCATGCCCACCACGTCGGCGTCGCCCGCGGCCTCGTCGCCGGCCAGGTCGGACAGCACCGCCCCCTCGCCGGAGAACCCGCGCCACGGATCCGGTGAGACGGCCAGCGTGTAGCGCATGCCGGGCAGCTCCAGCTCCCAGGCGCTCGCGGGGGACGAGCCGTCGGCGGGGCCGTAGACGCGCAGCGCCTTGGCGAACCTGAGCAGCGGCATCAGCGTGGCCAACCGTCCGGTGCCCGACAGGCGGACGCCGCCGCGCGCGGGGCCGCCGGACAGACGCAGGTCGCGGCCGGCGGGGACGGCCCAGACCGCGGCGCGGGCGCCCCGGGGCAGGGAGCGCAGGAAGCGTACGGCGTGCGGACCGGCCAGCTCGGCCCGCAGGTCGAACCCGGCCGCGATCACCTGCACCTCCGCGAACCCGCGCAGCCACCGCGACGGCAGGGACACCTTCTTCTCCACGACCGCGCCGTCGAGCGTGGTGACCGTCAGCTCGTCGGGCCCGACGCCCAGGTGGAGCGGATCCCTGCCGCCCACCCTGGCGAGGGCCTCGCGCAGCGGGCCGTTGACGTCGACGTTGGTGGTGCCCCGGTCGAGCACATCGCCCTCGAGTTCCAGCACGTCGAGCCGGGCATAGACGCCGCCGCACGCCGAGAACGACTCGAACCGCAGCCGCCCGCCGTCGCAGGTCACCACCGGGTCGCGGGTCCAGCCGGGCCTGGGCTGGTGGTAGCGGGCGAGCGCCACGTCGGCCACGGCCAGCAGCCCGGCCGCGGCCGGAGCCGGGTGGGACAGCAGCCCGCTGAAGAACCGGGGATGCGTCCGCGGCCCGGACAACGCCGTGCCGCCGGAGGTCGAGAGGGCGAGCCTGCCGCCGTCGAGCACGGAGGGGCCCGCGTAGGCATACGCCTGTACCGCCTGGGTCATGGCCCGAACCATAGAGATCAGCACCGACACAATCGGGCCGGTACGTAAACCATCCGATGTGCGACACGGAGTGCGAAACCACAATATGGCTGGTGCTCACCGTCGATCTGACCCACGTCGCCTTCGCCCGCTTCGCCGTACCCGCCGGCGATTCGTGGACCGGCGAGGAGCGTCAGATCGGGTTCCCCGCCACGCAGCTCGTGGCCTCGTGGACCGCGCGCACCCCGCCGGGCTCCTGGATCGAGGTGGCGCTGCGGGCCAGGACCGCGCGGGGCGATCTCACCAAGTGGTACGTCATGGGCCGCTGGTCGGAGCACGGCGATCCGCGCACGTCCGTCCCCGGCCAGGGCGACGAGGACGGGGACGTGGCGGTGGACACGTTCGTGGCCCGGCGGCCGGTGGTGTCGTACCAGGCGCGGGTGGCCTCTCACGGCACGGGCGCCCGCGTGACGGGATTGGGCGTGATGGCCTCGGCCGTGCCGCAGCGGCCGGTCGTGCCCAGCGTCCCCGGCGCGGCGGTTCCGGTGGAGCTGGCGGTGCCCCGGCACTCGCAGTACGCGCACGCCGGGCACCACCCGCGGTGGGACGGTGGTGGCGCCAACTGGTGCAGCCCGACCTCGATGGCCATGGTGCTCGGCTTCTGGGGCCGCGGCCCCGGCCCCGCCGAGCTGACCTGGGTGGGGGACGGCGACCCGGCGCCGGTGGTGGACCACGCGGCCATGGGCACGTACGACGAGAGCTACCAGGGCACCGGCAACTGGCCGTTCAACGTGGCGTACGCGGGGCGGTACGGGCTGGCCGGGTTCGTGACGCGGCTGCGGTCGGCGGCGGAGCTGGAGGCGTTCGTACGTTCCGGGATCCCGGTGATCACCTCGCAGTCGTTCAAAGCACACGAGCTGCCCGGCTCCTGCTACTCCACCAACGGCCACATCCTGGTCGTGACCGGCTTCACGGCCGGGGGCGACGTCATCGTGAACGACCCGGCCGCGCCGGACGACGCTTCGGTTCGAAGGGTCTATCCGCGGGCAGCGTTCGAGAACGTGTGGTTGAGGAGCTCGGGCAGCGGGGGCATCGCGTACATCCTCCACCCGCCCGAGCATCCCCTTCCTCCTTGTACCAACGGCAATTGGTGAGTTGATGAGCATTCGACCGATCGATGTGGCCCGTACCGACGGCGGCCCGCAGTGGGTGGAGGCCGTGGCCACACCCTCCGGTGTGGAGGTCTGGTGGGACGAGCCGCGCCCGCACGAGGGCGGGCGGCGCTGCGTGGTGCGCCGCCTCCCGGACGGCTCCCGGATGGACGCGTTGCCGCCGGGCTGGAACGCGCGCAACCGGGTGATCGAGTACGGCGGCCGCTCCTGGCGCCCGCTGCCGGGCGGCGGCCTGGTCTTCACCAACTGGGCGGACCAGCGTCTCTACCGCCTCGACGCCCCCGCTCCGGCCGCGCGGGCTGATGTCCTCTCGGAGACGAGTGGCACAGCGCAGGCGCCCAGCCCCGCCCATGGGACAGAGGGCGCGGCGCCGGGAGCCGGGGCGGCGGGCGATGCTCGGGCCGGCGTGCCGGTGCCGCTCACCCCGGAGGGGCCGGCACGCTACGCGGACCTCTACCTCCCTCCGGGCCGGAACGAGGTGTGGGCCGTGCGCGAGACCGACGACGTGCGCGACCTGGTGGCGGTGCCCCTCGACGGCGGCCCCGTCAGGATGATCGTCAAAGCCCAGCACTTCCTCATGAATCCCCGTATCTCCCCCGACGGCCGCCATGTCGCCTGGATCGGCTGGGACCACCCGAACATGCCGTGGGACGGCACCGAGCTCTGCGTGGCCCCCCTGCGGGAGGACGGCACGGCAGGCGAGTACCGGGTGGTCGCCGGAGGCCCCGAGGAGTCGGTCGCGCAGGCCGAGTGGCGCGACGGCACGAGCCTGTACGCGGTGACCGACCCCACCGGCTGGTGGAACGTCCACCTCGTCCACCTCGACGGCTCCCCCTCCCGGAACCTCACCCCGATCGAGCAGGAGTTCGGCTCGGCGGCGTGGAAGCCCGGCATGACGTACCTGGCCATCGCGGACACGGGCGAGCTGGCCGTCGTCTACGGCACCCCCGACCACCGCCGCCTGGGCGTGCTGAACCCGGAGACCGGCGGCCTGCGGGAGATCGGCGGCCCGGCCACCTACTGGTCGTCCACCGTGTCGGTCGCGGGCGGCAAGGTGGCGGCCGTGGGGGCGACCCCGTACACGCCGCTGGAAGTGACCCTCATCGACCTCGATGACGGCGGCGCGCGCGAGATCGTTTCGCCCCCCAAGCCGCTCCCGGACCGCGACCTGCTCCCCACCCCGGAGGCCGTGACGATCGAGGGCGTGCACGCGCACCTCTACCCTCCGTCCGGCGCCCAGGGCAGCCCCGGCCCGTACGTGATCTTCGTGCACGGCGGCCCGACCGGCAACCTCCCGATCGTGCTCGACCTGGAGATCGCGTACTTCACCAGCAGGGGCATCGGCGTGGCCGTGGTCAACTACGGCGGGTCGACGGGGTACGGCCGGGCCTATCGCGAGCGGCTGCGCCACCAGTGGGGCGTGGTGGACGTACAGGACTGCGCCAAGGTGGCCCGGGGCCTGGTCGAGCTGGGCCGGGCCGACGCCTCGAAGATCGCGATCCGCGGCGGCAGCGCCGGTGGCTGGACCACGGTGGCGGCGCTCGTGCACAGTGACGTGTTCGCGGGCGGGGTCGCGCACTACGCGATCACCGACCCGGAGAGCTGGGCGGCCGAGACGCACGACTTCGAGTCCCGGTACCTGGACGGGCTGGTGGGCCCGCTGCCCGAGACGCGGGACCGCTACACCGAGCGCTCCCCGCTCCTGAACGCCTACCGCGCCTCAGGCCCGTGCCTCATGCTGCACGGCCTGGAGGACGCGATCGTGGACGTGGGCCAGGCCGAGCGGTTCACTGCCGAGCTGGACAAACACGGCAAAGAGTGGGCCTTGCTCACCTACCCCGGCGAGCAGCACGGCTGGCGCAGGGAGGAGACTATCGTCGCGGTGCTGGAGGCCGAGCTGGCCTTCTACGGGCTGATCTTCGACATGGAGACGCCCGAGGTGCCGCCTCTGACACTGAAGGGAAGAGCGTGAAGAGCGTTGCCGAGATCTGCTCGGATCTCATCAGGTTCGACACCACCAATCCGGGCTCGGGCGAGCGGCCGGCGGCCGAGTACGTGGCCACGCTGCTGGCGGACGCGGGCATCGAGCCGGTGGTGTTCGAGTCGGCGCCGCGGCGGACCACCGTCGTGGCCAGGATCGATGGCGACTCCCCCGACGCGCTGCTGGTGCACGGCCACCTGGACGTGGTGCCCGCCGACCCGGCCGAGTGGCGGATGCACCCGTTCTCGGGCGAGATCACGGACGGCTGCGTGTACGGGCGGGGCGCGGTCGACATGAAGGGCTCGTGCGCGATGACGCTCGCGACCGTGCTCGACCTGGCCGCCCGCGGCGTACGCCCGAAGCGCGACCTGGTGGTGGCGTTCCTGGCGGACGAGGAGGCGACGGGCGACTACGGCTCGCGGCACGCGGTGACCGAGCACCGGGAGCTGTTCGACGGCGTCACGGAGGCGATCAGCGAGTCGGGCGGCTTCAGCGTGGCCTCCGGCGAGCACCGGGTCTATCCGATCGCGGTCGGCGAGCGCGGCACCGCCTGGATGAAGCTCACCGCGCACGGCGTGGCCGGCCACGGCTCGCGGCCTCCCGTGGACAACCCGGTCGCCACGCTGGTGCACGCGCTGTCGCGGGTGGCCTCCCACCAGTGGCCGGTACGCCTGACGCCGTCGGTCGCGGCGCTCGTCCAGAGCCTGTCCGAGATCACCGGCCGGCCGATCGACCTCGACCGCCTGGACGAGGAGGCCGCCCGGCTCGGCCCGCTGGGCAGCCTGTTCAAGAGCCAGATCCGCAACTCGGCGAACCCGACGATGCTGGACGCGGGATACAAGGTGAACGTCGTGCCCTCGACGGCGGAGGCGCACGTGGACGGGCGCTACATGCCGGGGATGCAGGAGGAGTTCCTGGAGACGATCGACGCGCTGCTCGGGCCGAAGATCACCCGCGAGTTCGTCAACCTGGAGGACGCGCCCGACGCGCCGTACCCCTCGGCGTTCTTCGACACGCTGGCAGGCGCGCTCGTGGCCGAGGACCCGCTCGCCCGGCCGGTGCCGTACGTGATGGCCGGCGGCACGGACGCGAAGTCCTTCGCCAGGATCGGCATCAAGGGGTACGGCTTCGCGCCCCTGATGCTGCGGCCGGATCTGGACTACTTCGGGATGTTCCACGGCAAGGACGAGCGGGTGCCGGTGGAGGGCCTGGAGTTCGGCACCCGCGTCCTCACCCGCCTCCTCGCCTGACCGCCCACCGCCTCATTTCGGCGGGCCGAACCACGTGGTGAGCGCGTCGCCGATGCCGTCGCGCTCACCCGCCCAGGCGACGTAGCCGTCGGGCCGCACGAGCAGCACGCCACCGCCCTCATGCGAGCCCGGCGCGCTGGCTGGCAGCGCGCCTGGTGCGGCGGCGGGC
>NZ_JBFAMX010000335.1:0-10835 GCF_040659615.1 Nonomuraea sp. NPDC049784 | reverse complement strand
CTCGGCCCCAGGCGCGTCCCGAGGGGCAGGACAGCGCGCCGTTGTACCGCCGCCTGGAGACCTCGCCTACCGGGACGACGGGGACGGGCCGGTGCACCTGGTCGGCCACGCACCCGCCGTCCGTAGATCCATCCTGATTCGGCCGGGTCCACTCACAAGGTGGGCACGGTCGGATATTTGTCAGCATCGTCCATCGGCAGTGGGTGCCGCGTCTCCAGCGAGAGGCCGGTGTATTTCCCGGCGAAGGCGAGGATGTCGGTAGCCAGAGCACGTTCTTTGCTCGCGCATGACCCGGCGTGGGCGCTGTCGGGTTCGCGGCGCATCAGAACGGGGCGATCGCCGCTGGTGGCGTGCTGGAGGGCCGCGCACATCTTGGTGACGTGGGCCTCACCGGTCTGCAGGTCGGTGACCGCGCCGGCGAGCAGGAAAGCGGGGTAGGCCGTTCCTGGAGTGACGTGATGGTAGGGAGAGTAGCCGAGCAGCCACTGGAGTTGCTCCGGCTGGGTGGCGGTGCCGAATTCCTCGGTCCAGGTGCCTCCAAGGCCGAAGCGCTCGTAGCGCACCATGTCGCACAGTGGGCCGTCGGCGATGACCGCGGCGTACAGATCCGGGCGCTGTGTGGCGGCGGCCGTGACCAGCAGCCCACCGCCGGAAATCCCATAGATCGCCAATTGGGCAGGGGTGGTGTGGCCGGTGCGGACGAGCCAGCTCGCGGCGTCGTTGAAGTCGCTGATCGACTGGTGCTTGCGCGGCCCGCGGCCGGCGTCGTGCCAGTGCTGGCCTTCTTCGCCGCCGCCGCGCACGCAGGCGACCGCGAAGATTCCGCCGGCGTGGACCCATGCGGCCGCCATCGGAGAGAACAGCGGGCGCATCGTCAGGCCGAAGCTGCCGTAGCCGTACAGGAGAGTGGGGCGAGGGCCGTCAAGCTCCTCAGACGGCGTGAACAGGAACAGTGTGATCTCGGTGCCGTCGCCGGCCGGATAACGAACGGTGCGGCCGCTGATGGTCGAGTCGGGCTTGCGTGCCGTACTGGTGGATTCGGGTTCCACCTCCCCCGTGGCGGCGTGGTAGCGGTAGACGGCCGCGGGTGTGGCGGCGTCGCAGTAGCTGAACCACAGGTGACGTCCGTGAGGGATCTCGGTCTGCAGGGATGTCGCCACACCTACGCCGGGCAGGGGCACGGTGGTGAGTGGCCGGCCGCTGGCCAGGTCGTGCGCCGTCAGTGTGGACACGCCGTGGCGGGCGCGCGCCACCAGCAGCAAAGGACGCGGCAGCGTTGGATCGTCCAGGATCAGACAGTCGTCCAAAGGGGCCTGGGCGTCTTCGGGTACCAGTGTGCGCCATGCCGACGGGTCGGCGTGGTGCCTGGGCGCCGTGCAGATGCGGCCACATGGCGCCTGGTAATCGGTGACCAGCAGCAGGTTGCCGTCAGGCAGGAAACGCGGCAGGACGTTGGCACGTATGGAACGTCCATCCACTGTCTTTACGAAGCGAAGAGCCTGCGGGTCGGTCAGCTCGGCGATCCACACGTCATTGCAGGGAGCGGGCCCGTCCGCCACCGTCATCGCGAGGTAACGGCCGTCGGCGCTGACGATGATCCCGTAGTAGCAGTCGGGGGCATCGGCGCCGCCGAACACCACGGGGTCGGCCTCGGGTGGGGAACCGATCCGGTGCAGCCGGACGCGACGGTGCAACCGCTGGTCTCCTGGAGCCAATTCCTCAGTGGGGACTCGGTTGACGTAGTAGAAGGCGTCTCCGCCCGGCAGCCAGGCGAGCGAGGTGTTGCGCGCGCGGGGCAGGGGGCCGTCCGTCACCTCGCCAGTACGGACATCCAGTACCACGATGTCACTGGCAGGCTGCTCGGCGACCTCCATTTGAACCGCTACCCGTTCGCCCTCACGTGACGGCCACCAGGCGTGCAGCCGCGTCTGGCGGGATGGATCCAGCTCGACCGGATCCACCAGCACGCGCCTGTCGCTCGTGCCGTCCACCACAACCAGACGGCGTTGTTCGTCGTCACGCAGTTGCTCGGCGATGAACATGAGCGATCCACGCACCATCGGCGGATCGAACACCCCGAAGGTGGACAACTCCTCGATCATGGCCCGCCAGTTGCCGGTGTCGGGCCATCCATCACGATGCGCGGCGAACAACTCGTCCTGCTGTGCCGCCCACGCCCGTACACGTGCGTCATCGCCGGCTTCCAGCCAGCGATAAGGGTCAGAAATCGTAAAGCCGCATAGATTTTCCACCGCGCCGTCGCGCTGAGCCTTGGGATAAATTGGCAGTGCCATGGAGAAAGGCCTCCTCAGCGACCGTCGTCCGGCTTGCCATTCTTGAATGCTGCGGTCGAAATACGACCGCAGCACCCGTGTCGATTAACCCCGCTCGCCGAGGATGATGGCCTCATACCAGCGGCGCACCACCGTACGCGGAGCCGGCCGGTACAGTTCCTGCGGAAGGAATGCGTACACGATTTCCCCCTGGATCTGCTCGGGTGGATTTGTCCTTTCATGCGCCATTATGCCCTGCCCTCGGCCCGCTCACCTATTGGCGGTACAAAGTCCCTCCCTTTGATATCTTGCTGAGCGCTTGATATCTTGCGGGCCTTGCGCCGGGCTTAGCTCGACCGTTCGGAGGCGGCCGGCCGCGACTGGACCGCGCGGACGCGCTCGACGTCCAGCTTGGTCGTCCGGTCGAAGCGGTAGACGCCGTTCTCCTCCTGGAACACGTCGGTCAGCTGCGTGTAGCAGTAGCCGAACATGTCCGGGTCGTCCAGCAACGTCTCGGTCAGGCCGGCGAAGCGGATATGGAACTCCTCCTCACTCCTGACGCGCTGGCCGTAGCCCCAGGAGCTCCCGCGGTCCGCGTCCTGCTCGGTCCCGGCGAGTTCGGGGTTCCACCAGATGCCGCCGTACTCGCTGACGAAGTACGGCTGGCCGCGGTAGGGGACGGAGATGGGCCGCTCGGGCCCGCCGTTGACGAAGGGCTCGTCCTTGCCCAGGCCGCTCAGCTGGCCGGCGAATGCGGTGGGCTCCTGCTCGTAGTTGTGCGAGTCGTAGATGTCCGTCTCCGGCACGCGGTGGCTGTAGCCGGAGGCGTCAATGACGGGGCGGGTGGGGTCGGCGAGCTTCGTGGCCAGGAACATGCCGCGGGTGACGTCGTCAAGCTCGGTGACGTGGTCGTGGATCGCCTGGTGGGTCTCGTTGAGCGGGCACCAGCCGATGATCGACGGGTGCGAGACGTCCCGTTCCAGGACCTCCAGCCACTGCGTGACGAAGGAGGCGGTCGGTTGCTGCTCGTGCCCGGTGGAGGCGCCCCAGTCGCCGAACTCGCCCCACACCAGGTAGCCCAGGCGATCGGCGTGGTAGAGGAAGCGCTCCTCGAACACCTTCTGGTGCAGGCGCGCGCCGTTGAAGCCCGCGGCCACCGACAACTCGATGTCCCGCAGCAGCGCGGCGTCGGTGGGCGCGGTCATGAGGCCGTCCGGGTAGTAGCCCTGGTCCAGCACGAGCCGCTGGAAGACGGGACGGCCGTTGATGAGCACGCGCTTGCCGTCGATCGCGATCGAGCGCAACCCGGCGTAACTGTCCACGGCGTCCGCGACGGCGCCCCCGGCGTCGAGCAGCTCGATCCTGACGTCGTAGAGAAAGCCGTCGCCCGGCTCCCACAGGCGTACCCGGTCCGCCGGGAGCTCCAGGCGTACGGAGGGGGCGAGGTCCGCATCGGCGCGGGCGGTCGCGGTGGCGACGACGCCGTCCCCGTCGGAGACGGTCACGCGGACCGACCCGCCGGGGCGGTTGCCGGACAGGGGGACGACGACGGTGAAGGAGGAGGTCGCGACGTCAGGCGTGATGCGTGGGCGGCGCAGGTGCACGTCAGGGACCGGCTCCAGCCACACCGTCTGCCAGATCCCCGTCGTACGGGTGTAGAGGCACTCGTAGTTCTGGTACCTGGTGGACTGCTTGCCACGCGCCTGAGGCCCGTGCCGGGGGTCGCGGGCGCGTACCACGATCGTGGCGTCCTCACCTGGGCGTGCCACGGCCGACAGGTCGGCCGTGAACGGGGAGAATCCGCCGCGATGGCGGGCC
Organism: Nonomuraea sp. NPDC049784; assembly: GCF_040659615.1. NCBI lineage: Bacteria > Bacillati > Actinomycetota > Actinomycetes > Streptosporangiales > Streptosporangiaceae > Nonomuraea > Nonomuraea sp. NPDC049784. The sequence goes on along the minus strand of NZ_JBFAMX010000335.1, from coordinate 6,744 downwards.
ACCTCGATGCCGTTCACCCACACCGTGGCGTCGTGGTCGACGGCGCCGAAGTGCAGCAGCGTCCGGCGGCCCGCCCACGCGGCCGGGATCGTCACGGTGCGGCGGTACCACACCGCTTCCATGAAGTCGGTGTGCCCGAGGCCGGACAGCTCCGACTCCGGTGCGAAGGGCACGGTGATCGCCCCAGAGAGCTCGCGTTCGCGCAGGCCACGCTCCAGGCCGGAGTCTCCGGCGTCGATCTCGAACTGCCACGGCCCGTTGAGGGTGAGCCAGTCCTGGCGGACCATCTGCGGGCGGGGATATTCCGGACGGGGGACGTCGTGGGGGGCGGAACTCGGCATATGACAACCTTCGGAAATCGCAGATATGGAGTAAGTCAAGACCTTTTGCTACGTAGCAGAGTGTGCCACACTCCCTCCAATCGGAGTCAACATCCGGCTACCCCCCGTTGTGAGGGCCTGCCGGAACCTCTGCGAGGAACCACGTATGAGCAAGTGGCCCACTTCCCGGCCCTCCCGCCGCAAGGTGCTGCAAGTCGCGGGACTCTCCGCCCTGCTGGCCGGCTGCGGCACGGGGCCCGTCAGCCGAGGTACGCAGGAGATCGCGTTCTGGCATCTCCTCACCGGCGGCGACGGCGAGCGCATGAACGAGATCGTGACCAAGGCCGACGCGGACATGCCCCACGCCCGCATCAAACAGGTCGTCCTGGCGTGGGGCGCCCCCTACTACACCAAGCTCGCGATGTCGGCGGCCGGCGGCCGCGCCCCCGATCTCGGCATCGCGCACATGTCCCGCCTGGCCGGGTACGCCCCGGGCGGCCTGCTCGATCCCTGGGACCTCGACCGGCTCGCCCGCTACGGGGTCGGGCAGTCGACGTTCACGGCCCCGGCCTGGAAGAGCTCGATCGTCAACGGCAAGGTCTACGCCCTGGCCCTCGACTCGCACGCATTCGTCACGTTCTTCAACACCGAGCTGGCCCAGAAGGCCGGACTGCTCGACTCCGGCGGGCAGTTGCCCCAGGTCAAGAGCCTGGACGATATGAAACGCCTCGGCAGGGAGTTCAAGAAGGTCACCGGCAAGCAGTACGGTCTCGCGTACGGCTTCCTCGGCGACGGCGCCCAGCTGTGGCGCCTGTTCTGGACCTTCTACGGCCAGCACGGCGCCACGTTCGACCTGGCGGGCGACAGGTTCGTCTATGACGCCGAGGCGTTCGGCGAGTCGGTCGAGACGATGCGCCGCCTGGTCGACGGCGAGGTCGCCTCCACCAGCGCCGAGTACGCCACGGCCTCCTCGGCGTTCCTCAACGGCGACGTCGGCCTGGTCTTCTCGGGCGTCTGGGAGCTCCCGCAGTACCAGGACGCGAAGCTGCCCCTGGGCGCCATGCCGATCCCGAACATGTTCGGCACGGGCACCGACGCGACCTGGGGTGACTCGCACACGTTCGTCCTGCCCCACCAGTCGAACCCGGACGAGGCGCGGCGCGAGCTTGCCTATGAGGCGGTCTCGAAGATCCTCAAGGGCTCGTTGCCCTGGGGCCGGGCCGGCCACACCCCCGCCTACCAGCCCGTCGTCAACACCCCGGAGTTCAGGGCACTGCGGCCGAACAACGACTACGCGGTCACGGCGACATACCTCCACTACGATCCGCCGTCCTCGTTCACCGGTTCCGGCTCGAACTTCATGACCCAGTTCGGCAGCGTGATCCAGAACGCGCTGATCGGCCAGTCCTCGGTCAAGGACGCGGTCGCCGACTTCGCCGAGCGCGTCAATGTCCTCATGTCCAAGGCGGTGAAGCGATGACATCGGCCACCCTCGCGAAGGGCGCCGTGACTCAGGCACCCACGATCCGGTCACGGGTGCGCAGGAGCCGGATCGGGTTCCTCTACGTGCTGCCGTTCTTCGTGTCCTTCGCGCTCTTCCTCCTCTGGCCCACGGTCTACGGGCTCTGGATGAGCCTCACCGACCGCGACCTGGCGGCCGGCGCCGAACCGAAGATGGTCGGACTCGCCAACTACGCCGAGGCCCTCACCGACCCGATGGTGTGGACGACGTTCGGCAACACAGTGCTGTTCACCGTGCTCACCACCATCCCGCTGGTCGTGCTTGCCCTCGTGGCGGCGTTGCTGGTCAACATGGGGTTGCCGGGGCAGTGGGTCTGGCGCATGTCGTTCTTCCTGCCGTACCTGCTCGCCTCGACCGTGGTCAGCCTGTTCTGGAAGTGGCTCTACAACCCCGAACTCGGGCTGATCAACGCCGTACTCGGCGCCTTCGGGGCCGAGGGCCAGAAATGGTTGCAGGACCCGGACTTCGCCATGGCGGCGATCGCGGTCACCACCACGTGGTGGACGCTCGGGTTCAACTTCCTGCTCTATCTGGCCGCGCTGCAGAACATCCCCGGCACGGTCTACGAGGCCGCCTCCATCGACGGGGCGGGCAAGTGGCGGCAGCTGTTCTCGATCACGCTGCCGCTGCTGCGGAACACCACCGTGCTCATCCTCGTCCTGCAGATCCTGGCTTCGCTCAAGGTGTTCGACCAGATCTACCAGATGACGGCCGGCGGCCCCGACGACTCCACCCGCTCGATCCTGATGTACGTCTTCGACACCGGCTTCACGGGCTACCGGCTCGGCTACGCCTCGGCGATCTCGTACGTCTTCTTCGCCATCATCCTGGTCCTGTCGCTGCTGCAGCTGAGGTTCGCCCGGAGGTCGTCATGAAGCCCGCCAGAGTCGTCGCGTTCGCGGTGCTGGCCCTGTTCAGCCTCCTGATGCTGGCGCCGTTCCTGTGGGCGGTGAACACCTCGCTCAAATCCGAGGCCGACGCCAGCGCGTCCCCCGTGACGATCCTGCCCAAAGGCGGGTACACCTGGGAGATCTACGCGCGCATCTTCCAGATGGGCGACATCCCCACCTGGATGGTCAACAGCCTCATCGTGGCGGCCGGCGTCACGATCCTCACGCTGGTGGTCTCCACGCTGGCGGGCTACGCGTTCTCGCGGCTGGACTTCACCGGGCGCAAGCCGCTCCTGGCCCTCACGGTCGCCTCGATCATGATCCCCGGGACGATCTTCATCGTGCCGCTCTTCGACGAGATGCTCGCCTTCGACATGGTCGACACCTATTGGGGGATGATCCTTCCCCAGGTGGTCGCGCCTGTGATGGTGTTCATCCTGAAGCGGTTCTTCGACAGCATCCCCCGCGAGCTCGAGGACGCCGCGCGGGTGGACGGGGCGGGGTCGTTCCTCATCTTCCTGCGGATCGTGCTGCCGCTGTCGCGGCCGATCATCGCGGCGGTGGCGATCTTCACGTTCGTGGGCGCGTGGAACAACTTCCTGTGGCCGTACATCGTGACCAACGACCCCGATCTCATGACCCTGCCCGTCGGGCTGCAGACCGTCATGACCGGGTTCGGCGTCGTCTTCGCCCAGAACATGGCGAGCGCCATCCTGGCCGCACTGCCCCTGATCGTCGTTTTCCTGTTCTTCCAGCGGCAGATCATCAAGGGCATCGCCACCACCGGGCTCGGTGGTCAGTGACCACGGCTCCGTTTCTCGTCGGCGAGGGACGGGTGGAGCACCGTTCCCACACCTATGCCGAGCCCGGTCCCGGGCAGTTGCTCGTACGGCCGCGCGCCAACGCTCTGTGCGGCAGCGACCACGGCCTCTTCCGCGACGGAAGCCGGGTCGTCGCGGGCCACGAGGCCGCGGGCATGGTCGTCGCCGCGGGTCCGGACACCGCCACGCCGGTGGGGACCCGCGGGGTGATCTATCTCATGGCCTACTGCGGCCGGTGTCGCAGCTGCCGCGCGGGCGCGACCAACCTCTGCCTGGACAAGGCCGGCGACATGGGCTTCAACCGTGACGGCGGCCTCGGCCCGCTGGAGGTCGTCGAGGAGCGGATGTTCTTCCCGATCGGGGACGACCTCTCCTTTCCCCTGGCCACGATGCTCCTGGACGTCATGGGTACCAGTGGCGCCGCGCTCAACAGGGCGCTGAGCGTCCGCCCCGACATCGAGTCGCTCCTGATCACGGGCGCGGGCCCGGTCGGCGTCGGGATACTGGCCACCGCCCGCCTCAGCCTGGGCGGGGACGTGCCGATCTACATCAGCGACGTCTCCGAATGGCGGCTGTCCTTCGCCGAGTCGCTCGGCGGCATCCCCGTCCACGCCGGTTCCGTCGCCGGCGTGCCGGAGGTGGACGCCGCGGTGGACGCCGCGGGCCGTACCACGGCCCGGCGCTCCGCCCTGGACAGGCTCTCCAAGAGGGGCGTCCTGGTCTGCGTTGGGCACGGGGAACAGCTGCCGCTGGATGTCTCGCCCGACCTCATCTCCTCCGGACGCGCGGTGCTGGGCAGCGAATACTTCCCGTACGCGGATTTCCCGGCCAACCTGGAGCTCCTGCGGCGGAACGCCGGCTACCTCGGCCGGATCGTGACGCACACCTTCGACGTCAGCGAGACGGCGCTCGCGTTCGAGACGTTCCTGTCCGGCAAGTCCGGCAAAGTGGTCGTCACGCAGGAGGACGGATGAGCGCGCCCGCCCGCGTGGCCATCGTCGGCGCGGGGCAGTGGGGCGAGCAGCACGCCCGCGCCTTCTCCAGCCGGGCCGACTCGCGCGTCGTGGGGGTGTTCTCCCGTGACCTCGCCCGCGCGGAGCGGCGCGCGGCGCGCTGGTCCACCCAGGCGTACGACGACGTCGGGCGCATGATTGACGAGACCGGGCCCGACCTGATCAGCGTCTGCCTGCCCAACACCGAGCATTACGCGCCCACGCTGGAGCTCATCGCGCGCGGCATCCCGCTCCTGGTGGAGAAACCGCTGGTCTTCCACCTGGACGAGGCCGACAGGCTGCTCGATGAGGCCCGTGCGCGCGAGCTGTTCTTCGCGATCAACTTCAACCACCGCTTCGCCGAGCCCGTCGTACGCGCCGAACGCGACATCGACGACGGCAGGCTGGGCGACCTGTCGTTCGCGACCTGGCGGTTCGGCGGCGAGGGCAGCTCCGCCCACCACCCGTACGCCAACCTCATCGAGACCCAGTGCCACGGCATCGACCTGCTGGAACACCTGCTGGGGCCGATCGACGCGGTCAGCGCCGAGATGACGAGGGGAGGTTCCACACTGGTCGTGGCCGCCCACTTCGCCTGCGGCGCGGTCGGCAGCCTCGTCGGCTCGTACGACTCCTCCTACGCCTACCCGCGCACCCACCACGTCGAGGTCAACGGGGACGCGGGGCGGCTGCTGATCGACGACACCACCAGGCGGTACGAGTTCTCCACCGCGGGCTCGGAGGCGCGCACGGTCTGGGAGGCCGGCTACTTCAACGACCGGGGGCGCTCGTTCCACGAGACGTTCGACGCGCACCTCGACGCGCTCATGCCCGCGCTGAGGGCCGGGGCCGCGCCGCCCGTGCACGCGGAGGCCGGACGAAGGGCGCTGCGGGTCGCGTACCGGATCATCGAGGCGTTCGAGACGGGACGCAGGGTCGCGGTCCCGCCTCACTGACTCGACTCGCGCACCTTCAGCTGAAAGTCCACCGTGATGTGCGGCTCGCGCCCGCTGGGCTTGCCGGTGATCTGCTCGTGGAGCATCGCGACGGCGTTCCTGGCCAGCGCCTCGACGTTCGGGGAGACGGAGGTCAGCGACGGCGTCGAGTAGCGTGTCTCCTCGACGTCGTCGAAGCCCACCAGCGCGACCTCCTGCGGCACCTGGACGCCCCGGTCGTGCAGCGCCCGCAGCGCGCCGAGGGCGAGGGAGTCGTTCATCGCGAAGATGGCGTCCGGCATCGGCCGGCCGGCGTCCATGTGCTCCTCGATCGCCCGCTGGCCGCCCGCACGGGTCCAGTCGGCCTCGACCAGCAGTGCCTCATCCGACGTCAGCCCCGCCTCCTCCAGCCCCTCGAGAAAGCCCCGCAATCGCAGCCGTGCTGTCAGACCTCCGTGGGGAACGTAGCCGAGCAGCATCAACCGTCGTCTGCCCGTGCCCACCAGATGGCGTACCGCCGCCAGGGAAGCCTCCCGGTTCGCCATGCCGACGTGCGGGACCTGACCCTCCAGCACCTGGTCGCCCACCAGCACGATCGGATAGTCCGCGCGGCAGCGCTCCCCGTCGTCCGGCCGCAGCGACATGGCCATCATGATCGCGCCATCGGTCAGCTGGTTACGGCCGCCCGTCAGGACCTTCAGCTCGCGTTCCCGTTCCTGGCCCGTCAGCTCGATCAGCACCGTGTATCCGAGCGCCTCGGCCTCGCGCACGACAATGCCCGCGAGGTCGGCGAAGATGCGCGCCCTGAAGTCGGGGACGACGAGCGCGATGAGCCCCGTACGGGCGGACCGGAGGCTCCGGGCGGCCGCGTTGGGGACGTATCCGAGTGCCGCCATGGCGTCGAGCACGCGCTGACGCGTCTCCGGGCGGACGTACTCGTAGTTGTTGACGACATTGGAGACCGTGCGCTGGGAGACGCCGGCGGCGCGGGCCACGTCGTGCATGCTCACGGCCATCAGCGCAACGCCTTACCCGGGGTCGGTCTCACGGCCTTCATCGTAGTGTTCGGAGCCGCCCGATCTCACCGGGATTTTCCGCGCCGGTCGGCGCTCAGGACGGCTGCTTGCCCGACCGCCACTCCGGTGCGAGCACCGACCAGACCTCTACATCGAGCCGCTTGCCCCGGTGCGGGTAGCTCTCCCGCAGCACGCCGTCCTTCGTCATCCCGAGCCGCCGGGCCACGGCTTTGCTGGCCTCGTTCGCC
>NZ_JBFAMX010000334.1:0-10855 GCF_040659615.1 Nonomuraea sp. NPDC049784 | reverse complement strand
GAGGCGGGCGCGAGCGCGCGCCTGGATGCGGACGACCTGCTGACCGGCCACGGCCTGATCAAGCACCACGGCAGCGCATGCGGAATCAAGGCCGCGGAGATCGCCCGCGAGGACGGAGTCACGGTCAGCGTGCTGCCCACGGAGGCGACCGTGCAGGGGCTGGCGGCTCTGGCCGTACACGATCCGCTGCGCCGCTTCGACGACGACGTGGTGGCGATGACCGACGCCGCGGGGCACACGCGGTACGGGCACGTGACGGTGGCGGACCGGGAGGCGGTCACGAGCGCGGGGGTGTGCCGCCCCGGAGACGTGCTCGGCATGATCGACGGGGATGTCGCGGTGATCGGCGGCTCGCTCGACCACGTGGCGACCATGGTCGTGGACCGGATGGTGGCGGGTGGCGGCGAGCTGGTGACCCTGGTCACGGGCCTGGAAGCGCCGCCAGGGCTGGCGGAGCACCTGGAGGAGCATCTGGGACGTATACGGCCGGACGTGGACCTGGTCGTGTACGACGGCGAGCAGGGCGGCTACCCGCTCCTGATCGGCGTGGAGTGACATGACGACAAGAGGGCCGTCGGGCGGGATTCCTGTCGGGCGTAGGCGGTAGAACTTAATGCCGTGAGCCGTTTCGACGAGCCTCTGACGAAGGCGCTCGACCCGAAGACCGCCAAGCTCCTGCACAGTGTGCTCGACCTGGAGACGGTCGGCGACCTGTTGCGCCACTATCCGCGGCGTTACGCCGAGCGCGGCGAGCTGACCACGCTCGACGCGCTGGAGGTCGACGAGCACGTCACCGTGGTCGGCGAGGTGACCAGGCTCATGCGCAAGCCCATGCGCAACCGCGGCGGCACCTGGCTGGAGGTCGAGGTCGTCGACGGAAACCGCAACAAGATCTACCTGTCGTTCTTCGGCAAGGGCTCCCATGTGGCGGAGTCGCGGCTCAAGCCGGGGCGGCGCGGCATGTTCGCGGGCAAGGTGGGCCTGTTCGGGTCGCGTACGAGCCCGCGCTGGCAGCTCTCGCACCCGGAGTTCGAGCTGTTCGAGGAGAACGAGGCGAGCGCGGAGGAGTTCGCGGCGGCGCCGGTGCCGATCTATCCGGCGGGCAAGGACCTCACGCCCTGGGCGATCAGGCGCGCGGTCGGCATCGTGCTCGACACGCTCGGCCCGCTCGAAGACCCGCTGCCCGCCGCGCTGCGGGCCCGCCACGGGCTGCAGGACCTGGGCGAGGCGCTGGTGGCCATCCACCGACCGAAGGACTTCGCCGAGGTGGGGCGGGCGCGTAAGCGGCTGAAGTTCGATGAGGCGTTCGTGCTGCAGGCCGTGCTGCTGCAGCGGCGCCAGGCCGCCACCTCGCTGCCCGCCAAGGCCAGGCCGAGGCGTTCGGACGGCATGCTGGCCGATTTCGACGCGCGGCTGCCGTTCTCGCTGACGGAGGGGCAGGCGCAGGTCGGTGAGGAGATCGCCGCCGACCTCGCGCTCGAGCACCCGATGCACAGGCTGCTGCAGGGCGAGGTCGGCGCGGGCAAGACGGTGGTGGCGCTGCGCGCGATGCTCCAGGTGGTCGACGCGGGCGGCCAGGCGGCGCTGCTGGCGCCCACGGAGGTGCTGGCCCAGCAGCACCACCGCTCGATCACGAGCATGCTGGGGGACCTGGCGCAGGGGGGCATGTTCGGGGGCACGGCGGTCACGCTGCTGACCGGCTCGATGGGCGCCGCCGCCCGCCGCTCGGCCCTGCTCGACGCCGCCTCGGGCACGGCGGGGATCGTCGTGGGCACGCACGCGCTGCTGCAGGAGCACGTGCAGTTCGCCGACCTGGGGCTGGTCGTGGTGGACGAGCAGCACCGGTTCGGGGTCGAGCAACGTGACGCGCTGCGCGAGAAGGCGGGAGGCGGGCGGCCGCACGTCCTGGTCATGACGGCCACCCCGATTCCGCGCACGGTCGCCATGACGGTCTTCGGCGACCTGGAGGTCTCGACGCTGTCCCAGCTCCCGGCCGGGCGTGCGCCCATCTCCACCCACGTCGTCCCGGCCGCCGAGAAGCCTCACTATCTCGAACGCACGTGGGAGCGGGTGCGGGAGGAGGTGGCCCTGGGGCGCCAGGCGTACATCGTGTGCCCGCGCATCGGCGACCTGGAGGGCGACGAGGGCGACCTGGCGGCGGCCAACGACGAGGAGCGCCGCCCGCCGCTCGCGGTCCTCGACGTGGCCGAGCTCCTGAAGAGCGGCCCCTTCCACGACCTGCGCGTCGAGACCCTCCACGGCAAGCTCCCGCCGGAGGAGAAGGACGCGATCATGCGCTCCTTCACGCGGGGCGAGCTCGACGTCCTGGTGGCCACCACGGTCATCGAGGTGGGTGTCGACGTCCCCAACTCCTCCGTCATGATCATCATGGACGCCGACCGCTTCGGCGTCTCCCAGCTCCACCAGCTTCGCGGCCGCGTCGGTCGCGGCGGCCTCCCGGGCCTGTGCCTGCTGGTCTCGGACTTCCCCGAAGGCACCCCGGCCCGCGCCCGCCTGGACGCGGTGGCCGCTACCTTGGACGGCTTCGAGCTGTCACGCGTGGACCTGGAGCAGCGGAGGGAGGGCGACGTACTGGGGGCGGCGCAGTCGGGCAAGCGGTCGTCGCTGAAGCTGCTGCAGCTGCTGCGGGACGAGGACGTGATCGCCACCGCCCGCGACGAGGCGTCCGCCCTGCTCGCCGAGGACCCGGACCTGACCTCCCACGAGGGCCTGAGAGCCGAAATCACCCGCCTTTTGGCAGACGAACGCGCCGAGTATCTGGAGAAGACCTGACACAGGGCACTCCTCAGCCGCGCGGGGGGAGCCGGTAGGGGTGCAGGGGACGTCTGAAGCGGCGCCGGTGACGGGCTTTCCGGCGCCGGTGCGGCGGGACGGTGTGGGGTCCGCTCCGAGGCGGGAAGGGCCGTGTCGCGGCATGGGCGGGGTCCGCTATGAGGCGGAAAGGGCCGTGCGGGGGCGCGGGTGGGGAGCCACGGAATCGGCCAAGGAATCGCCGTAACGGTGGCCGGCCATGTGCGGGTCAGCGAGCGTCTTCCTGGAGGCCCCCGGCCACGTACGGCGGTAAGTGCCAAGCCGGCCCCGCCGTAACAAATCAAAAGCCCACGAGCAAAGAAGAAAAAGGCCCAGCCGCGGGGACGGCCTCCCCCCGAATGCCGTCCCCGGCTGGGCCCACCCTCGGGTCAGGTGCCGAGGGAACCGGCGTGCGGAAGGGCTCACGATCACGCCGGTCGGCCTTCATGTGGGTCACCTTGAAGGCCGCAGAACTCATCATGCGGGCCGACCGGCCCGATGTGAATCACCCTTGCGTACTCGAGGCAGACACTTGTCCACTCTTGACCTGCATGAATATGCGGAACAATAGGTCACATGACGCGGATCATCGCAGGCACAGCGGGTGGCAGGCGGCTCGCGGTGCCGCCGGGGCGCGGGACGAGGCCGACCAGTGACAGGGCGAGAGAAGGGATCTTCTTGACGCTCGACTCGCTGTACGGGCTCGACGGCGCCCGCGTGCTCGACCTGTACGCCGGATCAGGGGCGATCGGCCTGGAGGCCCTGTCCAGGGGAGCGAAGGAGGCCGTGCTGGTTGAGTCCGACCCCAAGGCCGTGCGGACGATCAAGGCGAACGTCCAGGCGCTCGGCCTCGAAGGCGCCAGGGTGATCGCGGACAAGGTGGTGCGGGTGCTCGGGAAGACACCCAACGATCTTGAGAAGGAGTCGCCCTACGACATCGTGTTCGCGGATCCGCCGTATGCCACGTCCGATGCCGAGGTCCAGCAGGTCCTGGAGCTGCTGCGGGACAACGGCTGGCTGGCGGATGAGGCGTTGGTGGCGTTCGAGAGGGAAAGCAGGGGAAAGGCCCTGATGTGGCCGGAAGGCTACGTTGAGGAGAGGGTCCGTCGTTATGGCGAAGCGTCCGTTTGGTACGGTCGCGCCGCCGGGAACCCGTAGACCTGGGAGGGCGTCTTGCGCCGCGTAGTCTGCCCGGGGTCGTTCGACCCCATCACCAATGGCCACCTCGACATCATCGGCCGCTCCGCCCGCCTATATGACGAAGTGACCGTGGCAGTCCTCATCAACGTCGAGAAAAGCAGCCTGTTCACGGTGGACGAGCGAATCGACATCCTGCAGACCGTGACCAAGGACTTTCCGAACGTCAAGGTGCGGAAATTCCACGGACTGCTGGTCGATTTCTGCAAGCAGAACGACATCCCCGCCATTGTCAAGGGCATCAGGGTGGTCAGCGACTTCGACTACGAGCTGCAGATGGCGCAGCTCAACTATCGGATGTCAGGGGTGGAGACGCTTTTCATGCCCACGAATCCCGAATACTCGTTCCTGTCCTCCAGCAGGGTGAAGGAGATCGCCAGATATGGTGGGGACGTGTCGGGCCTCGTACCCGATCTTGTGCACAAGCTGCTCATCGAGCGGCTCAGGGGCTGAGTGCGACCTGCTATCCTTTCATTTCGGCCTTGTACGACGGCGATCGTCTCGCCATGCCTAGCGAGAGCAGGATGACTCAGCACCTCGACCCCCGCTCCCCGTGGGTGATCTCCACTCATGACCTGGGAAAGCGGCCGGGCACGATGCGGCAGATGACCCTGACCCTTCCGGCACCGGCAGATCTCGGCGTCGACATGATCGGTGTCCCCAAGGACGCCGAAGTCGAGCTGGATCTCCGGTTCGAAGCAGTGATGGAAGGCGTGCTCGTGTCAGGCACGGCGCAGGCCCCGCTCGCCGGGGAGTGCGCGCGCTGCCTCGACCCGCTCACCTCGGAGATCGAGGTGGACCTGCAGGAGCTGTTCTTCTACTCCGACGAGGACGCCTCGGAGGAGGACTCACTGCTCGACGGGGAGCTGCTCGACCTCGAGCCGACGTTCCGTGACGCGGTGGTGCTGGCGCTGCCGTTGAGCCCCGTGTGCCGTGAGGACTGCGAGGGGCTCTGCACGGAGTGCGGGGTCAAGCTGGCCGAGGCCGGCGATGATCACCGGCACGAGAAGATCGATGCCCGTTGGGCGTCGTTGCAAGGTCTGATTTCCGACAAAGATAACGATCAGGAGAAGTGACGTGGCCGTCCCGAAGCGAAAGATGTCGCGGAGTAACACCCGCCACCGTCGCTCCCAGTGGAAGACGACTGCTGTCGCCCTGGTGAGCTGCCCGCAGTGCCGTTCGCCCAAGCAGCCGCACATCGCGTGCCCCACCTGCGGCACCTACAACCGTCGTCAGGTCATCGAGCCGTCCGCCTGATCCCTCTGACAAGAAAACCTGCCCGTCGGGCTGCCGCACCGGAGACCGTGGCGGCAGTTCACATCGCGGGTTTCTCGTCAGCAGTTGACGTGATGCCGACCGGGTGCCATTGTGCCTCGGTCGGCGTTACCGTCTCAGATGCGTGCGGCGGCGGCTCGCCCGCGGTCGTGGTGGACGCCGGGGCTACGTGTTACCCCGACGCCCACCACGTTTTCGGGCATCTCCCGCGGCCGGCGCGCCATGCGAAGATGTCCGAGGAGGAAACACGTGGGCGCAGGTCCTAAGCCGGTGGCCGTGGAGGTCGCCAAAGACGAGCTGGAGCGGGTCCTGGCGGTCGGCCTCGACTCCGACATCCTGGAGCGGGCGCTGACCCACCGCTCCTACGCGTACGAGAACGGTGGCCTGCCCACCAACGAGCGCCTGGAGTTCCTGGGTGACTCGGTGCTGGGCCTGGTGGTCACCGACACTCTCTACCGCAACCACCCCGACCTGCCCGAGGGCCAGCTCGCGAAGCTGCGTGCCGCGGTGGTCAACATGCGGGCGTTGGCCGACGTGGCCCGAAACCTGGGCCTGGGCCGGTTCCTGCGGCTCGGCAGGGGCGAGGAGGGCACCGGCGGGCGTGACAAGTCGTCCATCCTGGCCGACACCCTCGAGGCGCTGATCGGCGCGATCTACGTCGACAAGGGGCTCGACGAGGCGTTCCGGGTGGTGCACCTGCTGTTCGACCCGCTGATCGTCCGCTCGGCCTCGCTCGGGGCCGGGCTCGACTGGAAGACCTCGCTGCAGGAGCTGACCGCCTCCGAGGCGCTCGGCGTGCCCGAATACCACGTCGAGGAGAGCGGTCCCGACCACGCCAAGTCGTTCACGGCCATGGTGCGGGTCGGCGGCGAGTCCTACGGGTCGGGCACCGGGCGCAGCAAGAAGGAGGCCGAGCAGCAGGCGGCCGAGGCGGCCTGGACCCGCATCAGGGCCAGGCGGGAGCAGCGCGAGAGCCAGCCCGCGGGCTGAACGGCCCTCCGGATGTGTCTGGAGGGCGACAATTAGGTTGCTGCCCGAAGCGTCTGGGGCCCGGCCATCCGGGCGTCCAGAGGCTTGTGGCGCCCGAGCTTTAGGGGTCTGAGGTGCCTGAGCTACCGGAGGTCGAGGTCGTCAGGCGCGGCCTCGCGCAATGGGTCACCGGACGCGAGATCGCGTCGGCTGAGGTGCTGCACCCCCGTGCCATCAGGCGGCATCTGCCCGGGGCCGACGAGTTCGCGGCCCAGTTGAAGGGCCGCGAGGTGCTGTCCGCCGAGCGTCGCGGCAAATATCTGTGGCTCCGGCTCTCGGGCGCCGAGGAGGCGCTCATGGCCCATCTGGGGATGAGCGGTCAGCTGCTGGTGGTCGACCAGGACTCGCCGCTGGAGAAGCATCTGAGGGTACGCGTCCGCTTCGAGGATGGCGGCCCCGACCTGCGCTTCGTCGACCAGCGGACGTTCGGCCACGTCATGATCACGTCCCTGGTCGGCGGCGTGCCGGAGCCGATCTCCCACATTGCCCCCGACCCGTTCGAGACGGTGTTCGACGACGCCGAGTTCACCCGCAGGCTCAGGGCTAGGCACACCGAGATCAAGCGGGCGCTGCTCGACCAGTCGCTGATCAGCGGCGTCGGCAACATCTACGCGGACGAGGCCCTGTGGATCGCGCGGCTCCACTGGGCCAGGTCCACGCAGACGCTCACGCGTCCCAAGATCGCCGAGCTGCTCGCCGCCGTGCGCACGGTCATGGCGTCCGCGTTGCGGGCGGGCGGCACCTCGTTCGACAGCCTGTACGTGAACGTCAACGGCGAGAGCGGCTACTTCGAGCGCTCCCTGGAGGTGTACGGCCGGCGCGACCTGCCCTGCTCGCGCTGCGGCACCCCGATCAGGCGCGAGCCGTTCATGAACCGGTCGTCGTACTCCTGCCCCAAATGCCAGCGACGGCCGCGGTGAGCACGGCCAGCCCCGCGCCCAGCCACATCGCGGCGGAGATCGAGAACCCGTCCACGACCCTGCCGCCGGCGAACGCGCCGAGCGCGATGGAGACGTTGAAGGCGCTGACGAAGAGCGCCGTGCCAAGTTCGCCGCCGCCCGCGCGCATGATCCACAGCTGAAGCGTCACTCCGACGCCCCCGTAGCCGAAGCCCCACACCACCAGCACGGCCAGGGGTAGGCCGATGGCAGGCAGCGCCGCCGTGCCCAGCGCGATGAGGACGGCCCGGGTGATCAGGACCGGCTTGGGGTTCCTGGCCGCCCACGCGCCGGCCGTGAAGTTGCCCACCACGCCCGCGGCGCCGTACAGGAGAAGGATGGTGCTGATGAGGGCAGGACCCGCATGCGAGACCTGCTCGAGGAACGGCTGGACGTAGGTGTAGGCGGCGAAGTGCCCGCACACGATCAGGACGGTCATCACCAGGACGGTCTTGAGCTGCCCCGAGAGCCACTCCCGTGGGGATCCCGATGTCCGGGAGGGGGTCTCGCCCGGCAACGGCGGCAGCGTGGCGTACAGGACCGCGATCAGGGCCAGCGCCACCACGCCCATCGCGGCGAACGCCATCCGCCACCCCGCGAACGACGAGATGAACGTCGCCGCGGGCACACCCAGCACCGACGCCACCGAGACACCACCCAAGATGATCGACGTGGCCCGCCCGACGGACTTCTCCGGCACCAGCCGCGTCGCCAAGCCCGCCGCGAAGGCCCAGAACCCGCCGATGCTCACCCCGGTCAGCACCCTGGCCGCCAGGATGACGGGATAGCTCGGCGCGAACGCGCCCACCAGGTTGGCCACCGCCAGCACCGCCATCAGCCCGAGCAATGTGGCGCGCCGATCGAGCCGGCGTGCGGTGACGGCCAGCAGGGGCGCGGACACGGCGGCGACCAGGCCCGGGGCCGACATCATCAGTCCGGCGGTCCCGGCGGACACGCCAAGGCTGGATGCGATCGAGGTCAGCAGTCCGACGGGCAGCATCTCGCTGGTCACGATGGTGAAGGTGCCCACCGCGACCGTCGACACGGCCAGCCAGCGAGCCCTCGTAGCAGGGGAAACTTCGGTCATGGTCATGCCATTCAGCCTTTGCCCGGCCGCCTGCGGGAACAATGGCGAAGTCCGAAGGCTTGGTTTAGGTGGTCTAAGCGATCCGGATCCAGAGGTGGTGGAGATGGAATTCAGGGAGCTGGAGTGCTTCGTGGTGCTCAGCGAGGAGCTGCACTTCGCGCGTACGGCCGAGCGCCTCTACCTGTCGCCCGGGCGGGTGAGCCAGCTCATCAGCTCGCTGGAGACCGGCATCGGCGGCAGGCTCTTCCAGCGGACCAGCCGCAGCGTGCGCCTCACGCCGCTCGGCGAGCGCTTCCTGGCCGATCTGCGCCCCGCGTACGACGGCCTGGCGAGCGCCGTGAGCCGGGCCAAGGCGGCCGCGCGCGAGGTGACCGGCGCGATCAGGGTCGGCTTCCTGGCCACGCCCACAGAGGTCGTCACGGGGAGCGTGCAGGCCTTCGAACGCCGGTATCCGGGGTGCGAGGTGGAGCTGGTCGAGATCCCGCTCTCGGATCCTTTCAGCAAGTTGCGGGCCGGGCAGGTGGACCTCGCGTTCACGCTGCTCCCGGTGCGTGAGCCCGACCTGGCGACCGGCGAGGGGCTGAACGAGGTCTCGTACCAGCTGGGCGTCTCCGTCCGCCATCCGCTGGCCGCCCGCGCGAGCATCGCCGCGGAGGAGTTGTCGGAGGTGCCCCTGATCGGACTGGACGGCCCGGCCCCGCGGGACTGGCGCGAGCGGGTGGCACCCTCCGTAACCCCTTCCGGACGTCCGATTCCTCTGGCCGGTACGGTGACCACCAGCCAGGAGGGCCTGACCCAGGTGGCGCTCAACCGGGGTGGCATGCTGTTCTGCACCCCGACGGCGGCCCACCACAGGCGGCCCGACGTGAGCTTCGTCCCCGTCACGGGGCTGCGGCCATCCATCATGGGCCTGGCCTGGGTGAAGGCGGCCGAGACCGCCTCGATCAGGGCGTTCAACGAGGCGGCGGCCGGGCACGCACTCGGGGTGGAGTCCCTTGTGGCCTGACGGGAGAGGACATGCAGGAGAACGGCGAGAACGCCCGATTGACCGCCTGGGTTCGGGGCAGGGTCCAAGGGGTGGGGTTCCGCTGGTGGACCCGTGCCCGGGCGCTGGAGCTGGGGCTTGAGGGCTGGGCGCGCAACACGGCCGACGGCCGGGTGGAAGTGGTCGCCGAGGGCCCCCGCGAGGCGTGCGTCAAGCTGCTGGAGCTGCTCAAAGGTTGCGACACGCCGGGGAGAGTAGATGGAGTAGTAGAACGTTGGAGCGAACCCCGAGGTAGTTTGGGCGGGTTTGTAGAACGGTAGTACCTTTTGTTAAACCGCCCAAATAGGGTATAGTTGTATGTCGGGAGTGCCCATCAGTAGGGCTCAGCGGTTGGTTCGACTTGACCGCCCACACTGCCGGTGCGACTCTTGTTAGGTACCACGCGCACCCCTCCCGCGGAATAAGAAGTGCGCGAACCAGTCTGGTCACTCAGCGTGGAGGACCCTTTACCATGGCGAAGGCTCTACTCGGCCACGTCGGCGGTCCTGACCCTCGAATGGTCTCGGAGATGCGCCGCCTGCAGCAGCGTATCCGGGATCTGGAGGCAGAACTCATCCGACTTCAGGCCACCAATGACGCTCTTGCGGCGCAAACCCGCGATGAGGCGATAAGCCGCATGCAAGAGCGCGAGCCGGCACTCACCTGAGAGTGATCGGAGCGCAAGACCCCAGGGACGTCTCGGCGAGGCGTCCCTTGTTATTTGCGCTCTTTCGGAAACCTTCCTTTGCCCAGGCCGGCCCGGTCCAGAATGTACGTGCCCACGTGGGGCGGTGAGGACCAGTAGGCTTTCCCGAGTCCGGCATCAGGGAGAAGGGGGTCGCGCTTGTATTTGAAGACCCTCACCCTGCGCGGCTTCAAGTCTTTCGCCTCCGCGACCGCCCTGCGTCTCGAACCGGGCATCACCTGCGTCGTCGGCCCCAACGGCTCGGGCAAGTCCAACGTCGTCGACGCCCTGGCCTGGGTCATGGGCGAGCACAGCGCCAAGTCGCTGCGCGGCGGCAAGATGGAGGACGTCATCTTCGCCGGCACCTCCTCCAGGCCGCCCCTCGGGCGCGCCGAGGTGACGCTGACCATCGACAACTCCGACGGCGCCCTGCCGATCGACTACACCGAGGTGACGATCAGCCGGCTGATGTTCAGGTCGGGGCAGAGCGAATACGCCATCAACGGCGACACCTGCCGCCTGCTCGACATCCAGGAGCTGCTGTCCGACTCGGGCATCGGCCGCGAGATGCACGTGATCGTCGGTCAGGGCCAGCTCGACGCCGTGCTGCACGCGGGGCCCGAGGACCGGCGGGCGTTCATCGAAGAGGCCGCCGGCGTGCTCAAGCACCGCAAGCGCAAGGAAAAAGCGCTGCGCAAGCTCGACGCCATGCAGGCCAACCTGACCCGTGTGCAGGACCTCGCCACCGAGCTGCGCCGCCAGCTCAAGCCGCTGGGCCGCCAGGCGGAGATCGCCCGCAAGGCCGCCGT
>NZ_JBFAMX010000333.1:0-10864 GCF_040659615.1 Nonomuraea sp. NPDC049784 | reverse complement strand
GCCAGCCGGCGGTGCACGGAGCTTCCTTGCGGGAGTTCGTTGCGGAACAGGACCTGCACGGGAACGAGGTAGTTGCCCTCGCCCGGGGCGGGCGGTCCGGCAGCCGGATCCGGGACGCGGGCGAGGTCGAACTCGATGCTCGGCGAGTCTGACGAATGCTTCGCCCTGCTGGAACAAGCTGCCCAGACACTCACCGACCACATTCGGGTGCGCGAACCCAACGTGCCCGTCTACCTGCATCACTACGATCTGGCCACGCTGCGTGAGCAGAGCGCCGTCTGCCACCGCGCCGCTGGCCAGATCGGGAAGGCCGTGGCCATTCTGGAAGAGCAGATCGCGAGCCTCGCCGGCAATCTCGCTCGTGATCGTGGTCACCTCACGGCCAAACTCGCTGTCGCTGTTGCGCAGGAGGATCCGTCGCGGGCCACGAGTTTGGGCATGGAAGCGCTCACGGCTGCCCAGCAGACGGGCTCGGCTCGCATCCGCCGGGAACTGCGGGTTTTGGACGGCGAGCTGCTCCAGCGGTGGCCAGAATGCGCCGAGGCCGGTGCCTTCCATGACGCTTTCGCCAGTATGTGAGCCCAGGGGCCATCGTGGATCGAAGCGGCCGCCGCCGTTGCAAGCGCGCATGACGGTGGTCGTGATCCATCTCTCCTGTATGGGCGGGTTTGGCGCCCACGTATCCGCCCTGGTGCGAGGACATCCAGCACACGGCCCATGGCCGCGCCCACGTCGCGTGGCGCATACCCGGTCGCACCGGCAAGCCAGACCGGTTCTACGCCCGGCCGTGGCCGTCTGGTCGCTTTGATAGAAGCCGACCTCAGTCGAGGCCACCTCGACTAGTGCCTGGGTTGCACCCGTGTCAAGTTTGTGGAGGCAGAACACCGCAGGGCCCCCGTCGCCTCACCCGGCTCCGCGCCCGATGCTGGAAGGCCGCCCAACAGCGTCGCGAGCCCGGCCCCCTGGTTCCGTGGGTGTATCCGACTGACCGGAGGAAACGACATGCGAAGTGCACCTCTCACGACTGGTACCGGAGAATCGCGTCTCCCTCGTGCGCCCGAACCCACGGCGTACCTGCGGTCTCTCAAAAGGGAGATCCACTGGTCAAAGAGCAAGTTCCAGCCACTGTCTGCGCATTACACCTACATCGGCTGGGCTACGCCGCTAGAAATCTAGATTGGTACGGGTGGTGACAGGCTGGTACAGGTTGAAATAGGGTCTTGGCATGGCCTTGAGTCCTGCGAGGGGCGCAACGGGGTGCGTCCTGACGCGCACTCAGGCGCCGCCCCGACCGCCATGGGGCAACGCTCTCCATCAGGCTCCAGCCCGGCGACCCCGACACTCCGGGCATACAGTGCTGATGGCAGACCCCCGACCCCCATCGGACGTAGCTGAGGGTGACGGCACTTTGGATGGTGCGCAGTGTGCTGTGCGGCGCGCCCCGCTATGCATCGCCGGATCGCTCAAGTTCGCGGCCGCAGGCCATGGCTTCGGCAGCCAGCATGTAAGAGAAGCGGGCGTGCATGCGCTGGGCGGCATCGCTCGCGTCGTAGTCCACCGGCGGCATATCGAGGTATCACGATGAGCAACTCTCCCCTCCCAGGACCCCTATCCCCTGCTGTCAGCGCTGATGCTCTCGCCGTCGACCCGAACAAGGCCAACATCGCGCGGATGTACGACTACTTCCTGGGCGGCAAGGACAACCTCGCAGCCGACCGGGAGGCTGCTGAGGATGTTCTGGCGGAAAACCCGAACGTGCGCGACACCGTGCGTGCCAATCGGCAACTGCTGGGCCGGACAGTGTGCTTCCTCGTTGAGCAAGGAATCCGGCAGTTCATCGACCTGGGCTCGGGGCTGCCGACGCAGGAGAACGTGCACGAGGTCGCACAGGCCACAGCACCAGACGCGCGCGTGATCTACGTCGACAACGATCCCGTCGTGCTGTCGCACGGGCGAGCACTACTTGAGACGAATCCCCACACCGTGGTGATCGGCGAGGACCTACGCAACCCTCAGAAGATCCTCCGCCACCCCGATGTGTGTACCCTCATCGACTTCACCAAGCCGACCGCGGTGCTCGCATTTGCGATCTTGCATTTTCTGCCGGATGCGCACGCCTATGGCCTGGCAGACGCAATGAAAGGCGCCTTCTGCGCCGGCTCTTACCTCGCGATCTCGCATGTACTGGACACCGATGCGGCCCAGAGGGGCCGAGCCATCTACAACAAGCGCAAAGCGAACGCCGAGGTGATCCCCCGCTCGCACGCCGAGATTCGGCGGTTCTTCGACGGGCTCGAATTGATCCACCCCGCCCTTGACGCCTCCCCGAGCAGCGAGCCTGACCTGGTGCACCTGTCGCAATGGAAGCAGATTGAGACCGGTGTCGAATGGGAGGACCGGCTCACACTGTGCGGTGTGGCCCGAAAAACGGAAACCTGATCGCGGCCGATCTCCGCAGACCTGGGGAATACGACAACGGCCACCCACGTGTTCGCCGAACCGCCTGAATGGCGCGTCGACAAGCTGGGGAACCAAGGCAAGGTTTCGAATCGAACGGCCAACTGGCAAGCAGCCCACCCAATAGCAGGTCTTCAACGCCGAATGACCGTCACGGCGCGTCGAGGAACAAGCCGAGCCTGTCCATGACCTCATCTTCCTCAGAATGCCCCGGCGGATCGCGTACGCGCCATGTGTCGCCGGCGAACGGGCCGGGCCGCATACTCGGCCTACCCTAAGCCCCTGCGACTCAATACTTGATCAGTCAGCCGAACTGAACGCGCGCGTACGTGAGTCCAGCGAGTGCGCGGAACCCGCCCTCCTGTTCCCGGGGACTTTCGTTCCACTCCGGGCCGCCGCGGAACGAGCACCCAACCGCGTCGCCAGAGCCATCCGCTTCACCCCCGGACGATCACCGGCCCTGGTGGCGGGTTGCGCAAACCCTTCACTGCGCGTGAGAGGTCGCTCCTGACACGGCTGCGGGTGACAACAAGCTTGGACAAGTGACAACAACGATGGCGAGTCACACATCGATTTGGCTCCACCTCTTGGTTCTCTGACAAGCTTCCCTTACGCTACTTGACATGAATTTGTCGATCATGCGCTGATAGCCATCGCCTCTACGCAGGTTTGAGTGGGTAGAAAGCGCAAGGGGGAGGGTGTAGGTAGTGGCATCAGAGCCTGCCTGGGTCTTAGCGTTCAACGAATCGTGTTCCCGATGTCGAGCTATCGCCGAGAAGGTAAAGCAATCGAGCGGCGATAAGCTCGACATCCGCCCACTAGCCCATCCTGAAATTCAGGACTGGCGCACCAAGGCCCTCGGAGCAAACGCGCCGTGGGCTCCGACACTGATCAAAGTAGGGCCTCATGGCGTGCAGGCCTGGACCGGCGCTGCCATGGCCCTGCGCCTCCTCACACGCCTGGGGCCGCGCGTCACCTTGAGCGTGTTAGCCGCTCTCGGTGAGTCTCGCGGGAACCGTCCCGACGCTGACGCCAACAGATCTCCGATGGGACGCGGACAATTCCTGCGCCTCGCGGGACTGGGGGTAGCTGCGGGCATTCTCTTCGGCAAGGCGTCGCCGGCGCAGGCGGATCCTGGAGGGTTATCTCCGGCTCAGAAATGGGCCAAGGACAACAAGGGCCGCCTGCCCAGCTCGTACCGCGATTTCTCCGCGTATGACCTGGAGCATCGCCGGGCGATCTACGCTGAGCTGCCTCCCAGTAAGAAGGGCAGCCTGTGGAGGGAGCACCTGGAAGACTATCGCCGCAGTCATGCCGACCTCACAGGAGAGCAGCATCAGGCGATCGACCGGGCCCTCCAGGTGGCGAGCGACGAATCCATCTTTGCTGACGTCACCACCACCACTGCGCAAAAGCGGCTGGAGGATCTCAAGGGAGTCGTCCGGAGCGCGTTCAATCGCGACGAAGAAGCCCTCCTGATAGCGACCCTCGGCCCCCCAGCCTCTTCCTCGCTGCTGGCAGCTCGCGACTGCGACTGCGCCGCCTTTGACGACCTCTGCTGGGGTAGCTCCTGCTACCTCGGCGGCTGCACGCACAGCTACGCCGGGTGCGGGTACTTGTGGCTGTCAATCTGCGACGGCGTGTGCAGGTAGACGTTCGACCCTCGCCTTCTCCTGTCGGATCGAGGTCGCGTCTCAACATCCGGGCTGCGTCGACGGCGAAGGCGGGCGTTGCCGCGACCAGCAGACGCGGAGAATGCCGCAACCGACGTGAAGGGATCTGACCAGGATGATGCTTAAGGTCACGAGCGTGCCTATCCGGATAAGGGACGCAGCTCACCATCGTGAAGCGCACGCTCGTGACCTCTGCACCACATGCGGAACCCGTGCCACTGCTCATCGGAGAATCCGCGTCACGACGCGCGGAGTTCCTCGAAGGCAAGCGATCGGCGCATGAGCGGCCGTGCGGCGCGCGCCACCACCGCGGCGGCAAGGACGCCGATTCCAGCCGCAAGGACGCCCTGGATCGCGGCGAATGCCAGCGCGGTGGGTCGTTGACTGTAGACGTCGGCCACAACCAGGACTACCAGCGCTATTCCGCCGACAGCGGCCACGGCGCACACCGGTAGAGCCGCGATGAAGGCTTGGCGGCTCAAGACCATACTCAGAGCGCGGACCGGGACACCCGAGGCGGCCAGAGCCGCAAGCGAGCGCCGATGGTCCAGCAGAGCCTCCGCCTGGTGCACAATCAGGGCCGCGGCCGAGGTGATCAGCGCGATCAGCAGGGCGAGATATACCAGCGCGTACGTCGTGACAGGAAAGGCGTACGACTCGCTCAGCAGGAGGATCTGCGCCTGCTGCGCACCCACAGCAGAGGCGAAGAACACCGTCAGCCCCACCACCGACAGCGCGCGCGCCCAGCCTCGAGGATCAGCTTCGACCATCCGAGCCGCGACCAGCGTCTCTGCCGCCTTGGCGCGGCGACCGACCCATCGGGCGCTCGCTCGGATCAGCCACGCTGCTCCAAGGACCAGGCCGAAGAGCACGAGCACCGCTCCGACGGCCATCGCCAATCCCGCGCCGTATGGGCCGCCCAGCACAAACCGGCCCTTGCCAGCCGCACCGGCGCCTACCAGGCCCGCGCCTGCCAGAACCAGCACCAAGTCGATCGCCTTCGGCCTGGCCGGGCCAGTCCGCCGGGCAACGCCGAGCGGGGAGGTCACCACGTGCCGGCCCGCCCTAAGCCCCGACAGAACGCCGCCTACGGTGACGGCTACGAACAGCGCTGCGATCACCAGCGGCGACAGAAACGGTACGGCGTCCACGAACCACGACAGCGCCCAGTTGACCAGCGCATACAGTGCGAGTCCGAGCAAGGCCCCCATCAGCGTCCGTTTGCCGCTCTCGTAACCGCCGAGCAGCCGCACATCTCGCGGCGTGGCTCCGGCCAGCCGAAGAGCCGCCAGCCGACGTTCCCTGCTGGCGGTGGCCAGACGGCTACTGAAGTGGGCGAAAGCCATGACGGGGACGACGAGCAGGGCCAGCGCCAGCGCCGTGACGGCGCGCCGGTCCGGCGTGGACAGGCCGCCGAGGTCGACGCGCGCGTCATGCCCGAAGGCCAGCAGATTGGCCGCCAGGCACAACAGCAGCATCGCCATCGCGGCTCCGGCGGTCATCAGCCGGGCACGTACCCGCTCCCTGGGTGAGGCTCCCTTGGCGAGCATACGCATGACCGTGATCATGCGCTCACCCCCGCCAACACCTTGCCGTCGCGGAGCACGACCTCCCGATGAGCGTAGGCAGCCACCCGGTTGTCGTGCGTGGCGATCACCAGCGCCGTGCCCTCCGCGCGGGCGGCAGCCAGCAATTCCTTCATGACCCGCTCGCCGGCCAGCGAGTCGAGGGCGCCGGTTGGCTCGTCAGCGAAGACCACGCGGGGCCCGGTGACCAGCGCTCGAGCCACCGCGACCTGTTGCAGTTGACCGCCGGACAACTCCCCCGGCCGCTGATCAGCGACATCCGGCACGCCTAGCCGTTCCAGCCGCGTCTGGGCAGCACGCAGCGATTCTTGACGCGGGCGACGGTTGAACAGCAGCGGCAGCGCCACGTTCTCTACCGCGGTCAGGTCTTCCACCAGGCCCCCGAATTGGAAGACGACGCCAAAGCTGTGGCGACGCAGGCTGGTGAGGTCCGCCTCGCTGGCCGTGTCGATGCGCTGACCCTCGAAACGAATCTCACCGGCGTCGGGGCGGACAATGCCGGCCAGACAGTGCAGCAGGGTGGACTTGCCGGATCCGCTCGGCCCGGTAACGGCGATGATCTCTCCCTGGACGATCTCGATCGATACATCGTCCAGTGCGACGGTTTGGCCGTAGGTCTTGCGTAGCGCGCGTGCTTCAAGCATGGGCGTCCTCTGAAAGGTCTGCGAGTCGGGCCAGGGCGGTCTCGAGCCAGTCCAGGTCTGTAGCCAGGTGCTGGAGGGCATAGTCGGCTGCCAGTACCTCGGCAAGGGTGCCGGCGGCCTCCTTCTCTGCGGTGAGTTCGCGCATCCGTGCCAGGTGGGCGGCACGCTGCCTCATCAGGAAGTCGTCAGCGGGCGCGCCTAGAGTGGCCGCCACCACCACACGTGATACGAATGTGCCGGCCGCGGTCGGTGCGGCCATTTCGACCTGTTGCAGCCATCGGGACAGCTCAGCGCGGCCGTTCTCTGTGATGGCGTATGTCGTACGTTCTGGCCCGCTGTCCTGCGCCGTCTCGACGACTTCGGCGAAACCATCTCGCTGCAGTCGACTCAACGTCTTGTAGACAGGGCCGTAGGCGAGCGGTCGGGCACCAAGAAGCAGCCGATCGTGTGCGTGCTTGAGGTCGTATCCGTGCCTGGGGCGCTTCGCGAGTAGACCAAGGAGTACATGTCCCGTAGACATGACCGAACTATACACTCTGTACATGTACTCAGCGAATAGTTAGCGACGTGCGTCATCCGCGCATCCGCCTGGCAAGGCAGCGCAACGCCGCCCTGCTGCTGCTCGGTTACGCCTGCGCCGCCCGCGCCTCTGAACTGTCCGCGCCGGACATCGCCGACATCCTCGAAACCCCGACGGCCTGACGACCACCGTCTACCGGCGCGAGCTCAAGAAGCACACCGAGTGCAAGATGGGCTACGGCACCAACCCCGTCGATGACCCTTCTGCTGTCCCTCTTCTCGCATAAGTCCGCGCCGAACGGCTAAGCCTCTCGCACCATGGCCACGACCGAGTCCGTATTTGCAAGGTTGGGCAGGATACGTACCGCCCCGGCGGCACGCAGGTCATCAACGGAGCTTCGCCCTGATGCCACCGCGATCAGTGGTACGCCATTTTCAAGAGCGGCATCGACATCGGCCGGCGTATCTCCGATCAGCACCGCATCCCCGGGCGCGATCGGTTCCCCGAATACGGATGCAGCTCGCCCTAATGCGATGCGCACCAGCTCGGCGCGCACATCATCGTCCTCACCGAAAGCCCCGATGCCCCAGCGGATATGCCTGTCAAGGCCGAAGACTTGGAGCTTGACCTCCGCGACCATTCGGACATTTCCTGTCAGAACGGTCTGCACAACTCCGGGTATTGCACTCAGGGCGTCCAGAGCCGCGGCGGCGCCAGGTAGCGCGTGGCCACGCTCCCTCAACTCCGCAGCCCGCGCGAGGTGCGCCTCGGTGAGCGCTGAAGCGAACCGCTCGAAGTCATGCCGGTCGGTCTGCAGGCCATGGAGCCTGGCGGTGTCCCGGAAGATCACAGATTCGGTAATGCCGTCGATCTTCGCCTGCTCGAGCATGGGCACGCCTGTCACTTGCTCGAACGCCTGGCCTGACAGCTCGCGGCCGACGCCCCTTGTGTCGATGAGCGTATGGTCGATGTCCCACAGCACGATTCGGCGATCCGTCATTGATTCCTCCACCCTCACCCATCGCTGCTCCAGACTGTCACACACTCGTGTAGATCTGGCCCTGTGCGGTGGGCCCGTCTACGCTCGATGCATCAATAGGAATGGGGTCGGATGAGCGTACCTGCGCTTCCCATCGGCGAACGTATTCGCTATTGGCGCGAGAAAAAGCAGCGCAAACAAGCCGCCGTCGCCGGACTATGCGGTATCACAGAGGAGTACCTGAGCCAAATCGAGCGTGGCCTGAAGATCCCCTCTCTACCAGTGCTCCAAGCGCTCGCAGCCGAACTTGGAGTCCCGATTTCAGCTCTGCTGGGCGAGAAACGAAACGAACTCCTTGCAGAGAATGCCTATGTGGCCGACCGCGTCGTCACTGCCCTGATGGGATACGGACCAGCTCGCAGCGCCCAGCCCATAACGCTGGCCGAGCTACGTGAGCGGGTGGAGTCGGCATGGCGAATCTGGCAAACCAGTCCGAAACGGTTCACCGAGGCCGCCTCTGTTCTCCCTGCTCTCATCGTCGATACCGAGAACGCCATACGATCTCACCGCTTCGGCTCTGACAGTGCGGCGCGGCGGGATGTTCTAAGGACGGCCGCAGACCTCTATTTCATGCTTCGCTCGTATTGCCGTCGAGCTGGGCGAGTCGACCTCTCGCTCATGGTTGCGGACCGAGCGTTGCGCGCAGCCGAAGACGCTGATGATCCAATTCGGCTGGCCGCGGCGCAATGGAATCTCGGACACGTCCTCCTCGCCGACGGCGAGTACGAGGGAGCCAAGCAGATCGCGCTCCGAGGCATCGAAGATCTGCAGGCCCTACCAGACGACGCCGACGTAGTCGCGATGGAGGGGGCGCTGGAACTGGTGGCGGTCGTCGCCGACGCTCGACGCAAGCAGTGGTGGCAAGCACGCGAACGCCTTTCCGACAACGCCACGCCGCGGGCCCAGCAGGCCGGCGAGGGCAACACAATGTGGACGGTCTTCGGGCCTACCAACGTCGAACTCCACGCTGTAAGCATCGAAATGGAGGCCGGCGAGGCCACAGAGGCTCTACGCGTTGCGGATCAGATCGACACCACCCACCTACCGTCGATGGAGCGGCGCTTCACCTTCCTCCTGGAGGTTGCCCGCTGCTACGACTTGCGACGCGAGGACCCAGCGGTGCTGGTACACCTCCTCGATCTGGAGCAGATGGCGCCCGAGGACCTAGCCAGAAACCCGCTCGCCCGAGACATGGTTACCCGTCTCCGCCGTCGTGTACGTCCTACGTATCGCCGACAGGTTGACGCCCTAGCTGAACGCCTAAGCTCTGTTTCAACCTAGCTGCTGGTTACCCGAACTGCCAGTTCGGGTGAACCTCTGTCGCCATCCCTACCGTCGCTGGAAACGTCACTCAACAGACGGCGGCGGTGATCATGCAAGGGACGGCAAACACACTCCAGGTTGCCGCTGGCGCGCAAATCGCATCGATGGCGGCTGAATGGGATGGCATCCGTGTGCAGAGGCACGTCGGCCTGGCCGTCCTCCAGCGTCTGCCCGACGCCAGCCTGCCGGTCATCGTCGATCCAGCAGAGCGCACCATGTATTTTCTGGTGCCCATCGGCACCGCCGATGACTGGGAACTACTCGACCAGCGAATGTTCGATATCAGGCGCCACATCAACCTCCCCCCTACGCGGCGGCAGACGCCACCTGGCCGCTACTGGCTCACGTCGCCAGGATGCTCACCGCGATGCACCGGATCGAGATCACTACGCGCGGCGCTGGAGGACGTGTGGAACATCCTGTTTGCCTCCCGAATGGAGACGAGACCAGTCGCCTCTGAAGGACACGCCGCACCTATTCACGTAGCTGACTGCACGAGAGAGCGACCCGACGACCCCGTGAAAGACAAGCGCGCCGCTCGCCCGGTTCGGTGCTCTCTAGCGCCTCGCGCCCCAGCGACGAGCTAGTTCCTCTCGCTGGGGTGCGAGGCCCCCACACAAGCCCCGCTGGAGGCATAGTGAACGACCTTTCGGCCTGGGAGACGCTTCCCTTCCCCGTCCGTAACCACATCGTCCAAGGTCATACAGGCCAGATACACAAATTTCAGACCGTCAGCACGTCCAGGCACGGCCTCGCGCTTCATCTGCACGGTACGAGCCAGTCCGTGTTCCTCAGGGCCACTCCGCTTCGCAGCCCGGACCTGCAGCTGTACAGGCGGGAGCAGTCGGCGACCCTGCACCTGCCTGAGGATGCGCCCGCGCCCCGCTTGCTGTGGCACACCACCGTGTACAGCTGGCTGCTGCTGGCATACGAGCTCATCAACGACAACGCCGATCACGTGTTCCTGTCACCAGATTCGGTGAACGTGCCGCTCGTCCTGGACGCCGTGCAGCGGCTGGGCAAGATGCTGACCCCGTGCCCGGACGGCGCCCGGCCGGTGACCGAACTCGTCACTAACATGCAGGCGATGGCAGAGCACATGCTCGGCAAGGCGCCCACACGTCTGCCCGGCAGGGATCTGCTCGAGGCCGCGCTCCAGCAGCTCGACCCGGACGCGTTGCAAGGGGACACGCTGCTGCACGGCAACCTGGCCCCGCGGCACCTGCGCATCAAAGACCAGTTCGTGTACGCGGTGGACTGGTCGCAGGCATGCCAGGGCGCCGCCGGCGTCGACCTCGTTTTCCTTGCTCCTCACCTTGTTGAGGCCGGGCACAGCGCCGAGCAGGCCGAGGCGCTGCTGGCGGACATACCTGCGTGGGCGGAGCTGCCCGCCATCCAGGTGGCCGGGCTGACCGCGCTGTGGACTCTGGCGCGGCTGCACCAGGCCGAGCACGGGCACGAGATCCGCCGCCCCGAACAGACCCGCCTCGCCGACGCTGGCCGCATCTGGCTGGCCCACCTCCTGGACCAGGCTCTGAACGGGAGCTGATGATGCTGACGCGGCAACCCGTACCCGTGCAGCCCATCCGGGGAGCGTTGCACAATGCCGCGCCCTTGTGCGG
>NZ_JBFAMX010000332.1:0-10903 GCF_040659615.1 Nonomuraea sp. NPDC049784 | reverse complement strand
GCGCCGCCGTACGGTCCCTCGCCGGCACCGCCAGGGCCGCGCTCGCCCTGCCCGCCGACACCCCCGAGGAGGCCGAGGCCGTCGCCCTCGGCGCGCTGCTCGGCGCGTACGCCTTCTCCCGCTACCGCACGAACGGCGAGCAGAAGGCGCCGGTCGCCGAGCTCACCGTGGTATCAGGCCAGTCCGACGCCGTCGCCGAGCGCGCCGGTGTCCTGGCCGACTCGGTCGCCCTGGTCCGCGACCTGGTCAACACGCCTCCCTCCGACCTGTGGCCGGCCAAGTTCGCCGAGATCGCCGAGCAGGAGGGCGGCAAGACCGGCCTGACCGTCGAGGTGCTCGACGACAAGCAGCTCAAGGACGGCGGCTACGGCGGCCTCATCGGCGTCGGCCAGGGCTCGGCCAACCCGCCCCGCCTGGTCCGCGTCGCCTACACCCACCCGGAGGCCGGCAAGCGGCTGGCGTTCGTGGGCAAGGGCATCACGTTCGACTCCGGCGGCCTGTCGCTCAAGCCGTCGGCCGCCATGGACTGGATGAAGTCCGACATGGGCGGCGCGGGCGCGGTGCTCGGCGCCATGATCGGCATCGCCAGGCTCGGCCTGCCGGTGAACGCCGTCGGCTACCTCTGCCTGGCGGAAAACCTGCCGAGCGGCACGGCGCAGCGCCCCTCCGACGTCATCCACAGCTACAGCGGCAAGACGGTCGAGGTGCTCGACACCGACGCCGAGGGCCGTCTGGTGCTCATGGACGGCATCGCCAGGGCCGCCGAGGACCAGCCCGACCTGATCGTCGATGTGGCCACCCTCACCGGCGCGCAGATCGTCGCGCTGGGCTGGCGCACGGCCGGCGTCATGGCCAACGACGACGCCGTCAGGGAGCTGGTCGTCGAGGCCGCCACGGCCGCGGGCGAGGGCGCGTGGGGCATGCCGCTGCCCGAGGAGCTGCGCAAGGGCCTCGACTCACCGGTCGCCGACATCGCCAACCTCCAGCCGGAGCGATGGGGCAGCATGCTGGCGGCGGGCATCTTCCTGAAGGAGTTCGTGCCCGAGGGCGTGCGCTGGGCCCACATCGACATGGCCGGGCCCGCGTTCAACAAGGGCGAGCCGTACGGTTACACCCCGAAGGGCGGCACGGGCGCCATCACCCGCACTCTCATCGGACTCGCAGAGCGGCACGCGAGCATCTGAAACAAATGAAAAGATGACGGCATCACGAACACCCCGACAAGGAGCCTTCCTGTGGCCTATGACATCGTCGTCCTAGGTGGCGGCAGCGGCGGTTACGCCTGCGCGCTTCGGGCGGCTGAGCTGGGCAAGTCGGTCGCGCTGATCGAAAAGGACAAGATCGGCGGCACCTGCCTCCACAGGGGATGCATCCCCACGAAGGCCCTGCTCCACTCCGCCGAGGTCGCCGACGAGACCCGCGAGAGCGAGTCGTACGGCATCAAGGCGCGCTTCGACGGCATCGACGTGCAGGGCGTGCACGCGTTCAAGGACAAGATCGTGACGCGGGCCTGGAAGGGCGTGCAGGGCCTGCTCAAGGGCGCGGGCGTGACGATCGTCGAAGGCGCGGGCCGCCTGGTCGGCCCCAACCGCGTCCAGGTGGGCTCGGAGGTCTACGAGGGCCGCAACCTCGTCCTGGCCACCGGCTCGGCGCCCAAGTCGCTCCCCGGCCTGGAGATCGACGGCGAGCGCGTCATCACCAGCGAGCACACCCTGAAGATGGACCGCGTGCCCACGTCCGTCATCGTGCTGGGCGGCGGTGTGATCGGCGTCGAGCTCGCCAGCGTCTACCGCTCGTTCGGCGCCGAGGTCACGATCGTCGAGGCGCTGCCGCACCTGCTGCCGACCGAGGAGGAGTCCAGCTCCAAGCTGCTGGAGCGGGCCTTCCGCCGCCGCGGGATCAAGTACGAGCTGGGCGTCTTCTTCGACAGCGCCAAGACCACCGAGACGGGTGTGGTCGTCACGCTGGCCAACGGCAAGACCCTCGACGCCGAGCTGCTGCTCGTCGCGGTCGGGCGGGGCGCGGTGTCGGCGGGCATGGGCTTCGAGGAGCAGGGTGTCGCCATCGAGCGCGGCGCGGTCGTGGTCGACGAGCACTGCCAGACCTCCGTGCCCGGCGTCTACGCCATCGGCGACCTGATCCCGACCCTGCAGCTGGCGCACGCCGGGTTCGCGGAGGGGATCATGGTGGCCGAGCACATCGCCGGCCTCAACCCGCCGCCCATCGACTACGCGGGCGTTCCCCGCATCACCTACTCCGACCCCGAGGTGGCCTCCGTCGGGATCACGTCGGCGCAGGCGGCCGAGCGCGGCATCGAGATCGTCGAGCAGGTCTACGACCTCGCGGGAAACCCTAAGAGCCAGATCCTCGGCACCTCAGGCGCCGTGAAGGTCATCGCCCAGAAGGACGGCCCGGTCGTCGGTGTCCACATGGTGGGCCGGCGCATCGGCGAGCTCGTCACCGAAGGGCAGCTGATCTACAACTGGGAGGCGCTGCCCGCAGAGGTCGCCCAGCTCATCCACGCACACCCGACCCAGTCCGAGGCCATGGGTGAGGCGATGCTGGCCCTGGCCGGCAAGCCGCTGCACGTACACAACTAGTCCAAGCCCTCGAGATCAGAACGCGAGAGAAGATAACGATGCCGGTCTCCGTACAGATGCCCCAGCTCGGCGAGAGCGTGACCGAGGGCACCGTAACCCGTTGGCTGAAGAAGGAGGGCGAGCGCGTCGAAGCCGACGAGCCGCTCCTCGAAGTGTCGACCGACAAGGTCGACACCGAGATCCCGTCGCCCTCCGCGGGTGTCCTCACGAAGATCGTCGTTGCTGAGGACGAGACGGTGGAGGTCGGGGCCGAGCTCGCTGTCATCGACGAGAAGGCCGAGGCGGGCGCCGCCGCCCCTGCCCCGGAGGCGCCCCCCGCGCCGGCTCCGCAGCCGGAGCCCGAGCCTGAGCCCGCGCCGGCTCCCCCGGTTTCCTCGATTCCCCAGCCTGCTCCTCCGCAGCCCGCACCGGCTCCCGCGCCTGCGCCTGCGCCCGCTCCGGCCCCGGCTCCCGCCCCGCAGGCCGCTCCCCCGGTCGCGCAGCCCTCGCCGCTGCCGTCGGGTGAGAGCCCGTACGTGACGCCGCTGGTGCGCAAGCTGGCCAACGAGCACGCTGTCGACCTCGACGCGATCACCGGCACCGGCGTCGGCGGCCGCATCCGCAAGCAGGACGTGCTGGAGGCGGCCAAGGCGCAGCGCGACAAGGCCGCCGCGGCGCAGGCCGCTCCGGCTCCGGCCCCCGCCGCCCAGGCCGCTCCCGCCGCGGCTCCGGTCACCGCGGGCCCCGAGCCTGTGGAGGTCGACACGACGCTGCGCGGCCGTACGGAGAAGATGACGCGGCTGCGGCAGACGATGTCCAAGCGGCTGGTCGAGTCGCTGCAGACGGCGGCCCAGCTCACCACGGTGGTCGAGGTCGACGTCACCAAGATCGCCCGGCTGCGCGACCAGGCCAAGGCCGACTTCCTGCGCCGCGAGGGCGTCAAGCTGTCGTTCATGCCGTTCTTCGAGCTGGCCGCCATCGAGGCGCTCAAGCAGCACCCGAAGCTCAACGCGACGATCAACAACGAGACCATGGAGGTCACGTACTTCGACGTCGAGCACCTGGGCATCGCGGTCGACACCGAGCGCGGCCTGATCGCGGCGGTCATCAAGAACGCCGGCGACCTCAACCTCGCCGGGCTGGCCCGCAAGACGGCCGACCTCGCCGAGCGCACGCGCGCCAACAAGGTGACGCCCGACGAGATCACGGGCGGCACGTTCACGCTGACCAACACCGGCAGCCGCGGGGCCCTGTTCGACACCCCGATCCTCAACCAGCCGCAGGTCGGCATGCTGGGGACCGGCGCCGTCGTGAAGCGGCCCGTGGTGATCGACACGCCTGAGGGCGAGGTCATCGCGGTGCGGTCGATGGTGTACCTGGCGCTGACGTACGACCACCGGCTGGTGGACGGGGCGGACGCGGCTCGCTTCCTGACGACGGTCAAGCGCCGTCTGGAGGAGGGGCGCTTCGAGGCCCAGCTCGGTCTCGCGTAGCCCCTGCGTCCCGGCTCGGGCTTCTCGGCCGGGCGGCTCCCCTGGGGCCGCCCGGCCTTTCGCTTTCCTGGGATGCCACGCCTACGTGTGAGCAGCCGGTGGCGGGCGTACTGTGGGGTCATGGCGATCATCGTGACGGGCTCGTCCGGGTTGCTCGGGTCGGCGCTGGTGCGGGCGCTGCGGGACGACGGGCGTGAGGTCGTCAGGCTGGTACGGCGCGAGCCGCGCGCGGCCGACGAGGCGTTCTGGCAGCCGAGCCGGCAGGAGATCGACCAGGCCGCGCTCGAAGGCGCGGAGGCCGTGGTCCACCTGGCCGGGGCGTCGATCGGGGGCAGGCGGTGGAGCGAGGCGTACAAGCGGGAACTCCTCGCCAGCCGGGTCCAGAGCACCAGGGTCCTCGTCGAGGCGATCGCCGGGCTGTCCGGCAAGCCGGAGGTGCTCTTGTCGGCCTCAGGGGTCGACTTCTACGGCGACACCGGCGACCGGGTGATCGACGAGAGCCAGGGCAAGGGCACCGGCTTCCTGTCGGATATGTGCGAGCAGTGGGAGGGCGAGGCCCTGCGGGCGGGCGAGGCCGGCGTCAGGACGGTGGTGATGCGGTCCGGGCTGGTGCTGAGCCGGGAGGGCGGGGTACTCGAGCGGGTGGTGCCGATCTTCAAGATCGGGCTGGGCGCGCCGCTCGGATCGGGAAAGCAGTACTGGTCGTGGATCACCGTGGACGACTGGGTCCGAGCGGCGGTGCATGTGCTGAAAAATCGTGACATTACGGGGCCGGTCAATTTCACGTCCCCATCGCCCGTCACCAACGCCGAATTCACCCGCACGCTCGGAAAAGCCCTGCGTAAGGGCACGATGCCGATCCCGGTGCCGGCCTTCGCGCTGTCCGCGGGGCTCGGCGAGTTCGCGCGGGAGGCGCTGCTGCCCGGTCACCGCATCCAGCCGAAGAAGCTGCTCGACAGCGGCTATGGGTTCGCCCATACCCGCCTCGACGAGGCTCTGAGCGCCGTACTCTAGGGAACCGTGCGTCCTTCAACAGGTGGGAGAATCTTGACATGAGCCGGTCAGGACAGTCACACATCCTCGCCATCGGGGGCGGATCGTTCCGCCCGAGCAGGCGCCACAGCTTCATCGAGGCCAGCCCGCTGCTCCGCTACGGCCTCGACCTGACGGGGCAGGACCGGCCGAAGCTCGGGCTGGTCGCCACCGCGGTCGGCGACTCCGACGAGTGGCTGCTCAAGATGTACGGCGCCTTCGCGGGGTGGGACGTCGAGTTGAGCCACCTGACGGTGTTCCCCATGCCCAATGTCGAGGACCCGCGGGCCTGGATGCTCGAGCAGGACATGATCTACGTCAGCGGCGGCAGCGTGGCCAACCTGATGGCGCTGTGGCGGCTGCACGGCTACGACGAGGCGTTCGAGGAGGCGTGGCGGTCCGGCGTCGTGCTGTCCGGCCAGAGCGCGGGCGCCCTGTGCTGGCACGCGGGCGGCAACACCGACTCCTTCGGGCCCGACCTGCGCGTGTGGGCGGAGGGCCTCGGCTTCCTGCCCTACTCGTGCGGCGTCCACTACGACTCCGACCCGCAGCGCCGCCGGCTGCTGCAGGAGTCGGTGGCCAGCGGCGAGCTGCCCGACGGATACGCCGCAGACGAGGGCGTGGGGCTCCACTATGTGGGCACGGAGTTCATCCAGGCGGTGACCGTCGAGCCGGGCGGCTACGCGTACCGGGTGGAGAGCGACGGGGCGAGCGGCGTCAAGGAGTTCAGGATCGAGCCACGACTCTTGACCCCCTGATTACCCTTCGCGGGTGAGGGAACGGCACAATAGGCTCATGCGCCCCATCCACGGGGTCGATCCCCACGCACTCGCCATCGTCCGCCTCGGCGTCGACGTCCCCTACGAGCAGGCCTGGTCGCTGCAGCGCTGGGTGCACGGCAAGCGGGTCGCCGGAGAGCTGACCGACACCGTTCTCATCCTCGAGCACGCCCCCGTCTACACCGCGGGCAAGCGCACCGCGCCGCACGAGCGCCCTGCCGACGGCACCCCGGTCGTCGACGTCGACCGGGGCGGCCGCCTCACCTGGCACGGTCCCGGGCAGCTCGTGGCGTACCCGATCGTCGCCGTCACCGACGTGGTCACGTACGCCTGCCGCCTCGAAGAGGCGATGATCCAGATCTGCGCCGACTTCGGCGTCACGGCGAGACGCGTGCGGGGGCGCGGCGGCGTCTGGGCGATCGGCGACGCCAACCTGGGGCTGCCCGACCGCCAGCTCGGCGCGGTCGGCCTGCGCGTCGCGCGTGGCGTCACCATGCACGGTTTCTCGCTCAACTGCGCTAATGACCCCCGCTGGTTCAACCGCATCACGCCGTGCGGCATCCCCGAGGTGGGCGTCTCCTCGCTGTCGGCGGAGACGGGCCGTCGCATCGTGGTCGAGGAGGTCATGCCGATCGCGGAGAAGCGGCTGGCGGAGGCGCTCGGCATAGAGTCGTACGAACTACACGAAGAAGACCTTCTCCGCAGATGATCTGGGGCCTACGATCGGCCGTGTGAAGCGCCTCCTCGCTGTCTTAATCGCCCTCGTGGTGCATCTGCTGACACTCGGATTCGTCGCGCTCGGCGCGTGGATCATCCTGGGCAACGTGGGTTCCGTGGTCGCATGGCTGCTCGGCGGCGTGAGCCTGGCCATCGGGTGGGCGCTGCGGCCGCGCCTGGGCGGCCTGCCCGCCGACGCCGAGGTGCTCGAGCGCTCATCGGCGCCGGAGCTGTACGGCATCGCGGACCGCGTGGCCGACCGGGTCGGCGTCCGGCGGCCGGGAAAGGTCGCGGTCAGCGACCTGGCGGCCGAGACCCGCTACGAGCGCGTGGGCCTGCCGCGTACCCCTGTCCTGGCGGTCGGGCTGCCGCTGTGGCTGGCGCTGCCGCCCAGGCAGCGGGTGGCCCTGCTGGCCACGGCGTACGCACGCGTCCCGACCGCCGAAGAGCTGGTCGTGGACGGGGCCCTGTTCACGCTGGAGGCATGGCGGGACGCGCTGCTGGGAGCCGAGCCGCTGCGGGTCAGGGAGGAAGCCCAGACCAAGATCGCCGGCTCGTCGCTGGGCGCGGTGGACCACCCGGGGACCACGTACGAGGTGATGGGAACCTTCGGCCGCCTGCTCGGGCGGGTGCTCGGCGGGCCCGTACTGCTGGTGCGGTACACGCTGACCCGGCTGGCACGCGCCGGAGCGGCCCGTACCCTGGCCCGGCATCGGGCGCTGGCCCGGCGGGCGGCGTCCGAGCAGGAGCTCGCTGAGCTGGACGCACTGGCGGGCGGCGGCTACCTGGCGCCGATGCAGGCCGCGGCGCTGCGCGGCGAGAGCGCGGCGGCGATCAGGGAGGGCGCGCTGGCCCGGTCCAGGCTCACCGACGACGGTGTGCTCACCTCTTCCCCGCACTCCGAGCTGCTCGGCACACGCGAGTCTGAACGCATCGACGAGGAGCTGCTCGGCCACTACACGCGGGCCATCCGCGGATTCGGCCTCATCTCGTGACCCACGACCGGGCAGGTTTCCCGGGAGACGTAAGCTGTGAGCGTGACCGTTGCTCCTGAAGGCCGAAAGCTCCTCCGCCTGGAGGTGCGTAACGCCGAAACCCCTATCGAGCGCAAGCCCCCGTGGATCAAGACCAAGCTGAAGACGGGCCCCGAATACACCGAGCTGAAATCGCTCGTGCGCCGGGAGGGCCTGCACACGGTCTGTGAAGAGGCGGGCTGTCCCAATATCTACGAGTGCTGGGAAGACCGCGAGGCGACCTTCCTCATCGGCGGCGACCAGTGCACGCGCCGCTGTGACTTCTGCCAGATCGACACGGGCAAGCCGAAGGAGTACGACCGCGACGAGCCGCGCAGGGTGGCCGAGTCCGTCCAGCAGATGGGCTTGAAGTACGCGACCGTGACCGGCGTGGCCCGCGACGACCTGCCCGACGGCGGTGCCTGGCTCTACGCCGAGACGGCGCGCCAGATCCACGGGCTGCTGCCCGGGTGCGGCGTCGAGCTGCTGGTGCCCGACTTCAACGGCAACCGCGACCAGCTGGAGGAGGTCTTCTCCAGCCAGCCTGAGGTGTTCGCGCACAACGTCGAGACCGTGCCGCGGATCTTCAAGCGGATCCGTCCCGCGTTCCGGTACGACCGGTCGCTCGCGGTGATCACGATGGCCCGTGAGGCCGGGCTGGTCACCAAGTCCAACCTGATCCTGGGCATGGGCGAGACGCGCGAGGAGGTCGTCTCGGCGATGCGCGACCTGCACGCCGCAGGCACCGACCTGCTGACCATCACCCAATACCTGCGGCCCACGCCCCGCCACCACCCGGTGGATCGGTGGGTGAAGCCGGAGGAGTTCGTGGAACTGCAGGCCGAGGCGGAGGCCATCGGGTTCGCCGGTGTGCTTTCCGGGCCGCTCGTGCGCTCGTCGTACCGTGCCGGCCGCCTCTACCAGCAGGCCATCCAGGCCCGCCAGACGGCCTGATCCCCACCCGCCAGCCCCGGGACCCGCGCCCATGCGGTCCTGGGGCTGCTTCGTGCCCGGCGCGCCTACGACGCGGTCGCGAGTGACGGCCAGCGCCAACGAGACACCGCACGCCGACGGCGCAAC
This sequence comes from Nonomuraea sp. NPDC049784, assembly GCF_040659615.1. Lineage (NCBI taxonomy): Bacteria > Bacillati > Actinomycetota > Actinomycetes > Streptosporangiales > Streptosporangiaceae > Nonomuraea > Nonomuraea sp. NPDC049784. The sequence continues at coordinate 2,210 of NZ_JBFAMX010000332.1, read as the reverse complement.
GGGGCCACCGCGTTTCGGGGGGCCGGGGCGGGGCGGCTGCGGGTTTCGTGAGGTGTCGTTAGCATTGCAGGGCAGCCGACGGAGGAGCGACGGGATGGCCGTTCTGATCCGCACGAGTGACCTGCCCGCCAAGCAGCGCCACGACGCCTGGCGGGCCATCGTGTGCGACACGCTCGGCCCGCTCGACCTCAGGATCGACCCCGGCGCCCCGCTGCGGGGGCAGATCGAGGCCGGACGGCTCGGCCCCGTGGGCGTCGGGAGGGTGCGCACGTCCACGCCCCACAGCGTGCACAGGACCCCGGGCCTGATCCACCGTGACAGCCCCGAGCTCTACCGCCTCGTGCTGGCCCTGGAGGGCAGCCCACGGGTGGCCCAGGACGGGCGGTACGCGCAGCTCAGCAGGGGCGAGTTCGCGATCTACGACTTCACCAGGCCCTACGAGCTGGCCTACGACTCCGCCGTGCAGCTCGCGGTGTTCAGCCTCCCCCGCGACCTGCTGTCCCTGCCGGACGGCGCCCTGGACACGCTCACCGCGCTCCCCATCACGGCCGAGTCGGGCACCGCCGCACTGGCCGTGCCGCTGCTGCGCCGAGTGGCCGTGGACATCGAGACGTACCGGCCGGAGAGCGCGGCCCGGCTGTCCACGGTGGTGACGGATCTGATCAGCACCGCCGTCGCCGAACGCCTCGAGCAGACGCGGTCGTTACCGGAGGGCTCCCGGCAGCGCATGCTGCTGCTGAAGATCCACGCCTTCATCGAGCAGCGGCTGGGCTGGGCCGACCTCGACCCGGCCACCGTCGCGGACGCGCACCACATCTCGGTGCGCTACCTGCACCGGCTCTTCGAGACGGAGAACACCACGGTGGCCGCCTGGATCAGGCAGCGGCGCCTGGAGCGGTGCCGCGCGGAGCTGGCCGAGGGCGGCACCCGGTCCGTGAGCGAGATCGGGGCCCGGTGGGGGCTGCCGGACTCGGCCCACTTCAGCAGGCTGTTCAAGCGCGCGTACGGGATGCCGCCCGCCGAGTACCGCCGCGCCAACGCGGTGCGCTGAACGTCAATCCGCCTGGCACCCAGATCCAAGACCCGCGACCCCTTCGACCAGCAGACTGAAGGCACAAAGAAGGAAGGGGTACGGAAATGCAGCTGTTCGTCAATCTGCCGGTCAAGGATCTCGAGCGGTCGAAGAAGTTCTTCGCCGAGCTCAGCTTCAACCTGTTCGGCATGGCCGAGGACATGGCATCGGTGATCATCAACCAGGAGACGCAGGTCATGCTGCTGACCGAGCCGACGTTCGGCTCGTACATCACCAAGGAGGTCGCCGACGCGGGCAAGGGCACGGAGGCGATCCTGGTGCTGGGCATGGAGAACCCCGCCCAGGTGGACGAGCTGGTGGACAAGGCGCTGGCGGCCGGGGCCACCCCGGCGGGGGTCAAGCAGGAGGACGGCGTCAGGTACCAGCGCGGCTTCGCCGACCTCGACGGGCACCACTGGGAGGCGCTGTGCCTGGTGCAGCCGGCCGGGTGAGCGGCAAGGCGACCTCTGCGGACGGCACCGCCATCGCCTTCGACCGGTACGGCGCCGGGCCTGCGGTCGTCCTGGTCCACGGCGCGTTCACGGCCAGGGGGCATGCCACGCTGGCGGGCGTGGCGGCCGGTCTGGCGCCGTGGTTCACGGTGTACGACTACGACCGCAGGGGGCGCGGCGACAGCGGGGACACCCCGCCGTACGCCGTCGAACGGGAGATCGAGGACCTGGCGGCCGTCATCGAGGCGGCGGGCGGGTCGGCCATGGTGTTCGGCGGCTCGTCGGGGGCCGCGCTGGCGCTGGAGGCCGCCGTACGGAACCCGGCGATCTCCAAGCTGGCCCTGTGGGAGCCGCCGTACCACGTGGACGACAGCGCGCCCCCGCTGCCGGACGACTTCGCGGCGCAGCTCGACGCGCTGGTGAGGGCGGGCAGGCGCGGGGAGGCGGTGGAGCGGTTCATGGTGGAGGCGGCCGAGGCGCCCCCGGAGGCGGTGGCCGCGATGCGAGCGCAGCCGTCCTGGGCGGAGCTCGAGGCGCTGGCCCACACCCTCTCCTACGAGGCCGAGGTGATGGGGCCGGGCAACACGCTGCCCGGCGATCGGCTGGCCGGCGTCACGCAGCCGACGCTCGTACTCAACGGCGAGGACAGCCCCGGCTGGATGTCGATCGCGGGGCCGGCGGTCGCG
>NZ_JBFAMX010000331.1:0-10915 GCF_040659615.1 Nonomuraea sp. NPDC049784 | reverse complement strand
GCGGCCTCGCGGTCGGCGAAGATCCCGCCCCAGGTGAAGCGGGCCGGGGCCTGCCGCACCGCGACCGTCTCGGGGAACAGCACGGCGGAGTGGGTGTCGTAGCCCGAGGTGAAGTCCTCGAACGCGATCGGCACGAACATCGGGTTGTCGTAGCCGCCCGCCTCGAGCTCGGCCAGCCAGTCCGGCCAGATCGTGCGGATCCAGACGGCTTCGAGGTTGCGGTCGGGGTTGCCGTTCTGGGTGTACATGGGGAACACCACGACGTGCTCCAGGCCGTCCACGCGCTGGGTGTCGGGGTGGAAGCGGTCGAGCGAGTCGAGGAAGTCCGGCACTCCGAGGTCCTGCGCGGCCCACTTCGCCAGGTCGTCCTGGACGGCCTGAAGGTACGCGGCGTCATGCGGGAAATATGGCGAAATTTCGCCCACCAGTGTCCCGATCTCGGTCACCAGCGCCTTGGCCCGCTCCTTGTCCTCCGGCACCGAGCCGTCCTTGACCTGGAGCGGCCTGAGCTCCTCCACGGCCGCCTTGAGCCGGGCGAAAACGGCCGCCTTGGCCTCGTCGCGGCCCTCGGCAGCGCCACCGGCGTCCGGGACGCGGGCGGCCCAGGTGACCGCGTTGCCCCAGAGGCGGCGGTGGTCGTAGTCCTCGATGGAGTCGTCACCGAAGAGGTCGGAGTCGGCGAACGCGACCACGCGCCCCCGCCCGTGCCGGACCGCGACGGCCAGCGGCGCACCCGCCGGGTCGGCGGTCGGCGAGGAGGCGAACAGCACCTCCGACTCGCCCGTGATCGTGAGGACCCCGGTGCGGTAGAAGCAGGCCGAGCGGACCCCGGCGAGCAGGCCGGAGGTGGTGGCGGGCTCGGCGAGCACCCAGGTGGCCACGCCCCGGTGCGCGTGCTTGGGGTCGCGCACGGTCGCGTGCTCCACGCCCACCCCGAAGCGGGCAAGCAGCTCGCGCAGGTTGTTGCCGTACTTGTCCTGCTCCTCCTCGGCCAGCACCACCAGTCCGCCGCCACCGGCCACGAAGGACTCGATCGCGTCCAGCTCGTCGGCGGTGAAGACGGGGCTGCCCTGGCCGGTGGTGCGTTCCCAGCGCTCCCCTGACGGGTGCGCGATCACCAGGACGTCCTGCTCCGCCAGGACCTCGGGCGTGAGCCCGCCCGACGTGCGGGCGGTGACCGTGTGCCCCAGGTGCCGCAGCACCCCGGCCGCGCGCGCGTAGCTGTTGTCGTCAGGGTGGGCGGGGTTGATGGCCTCCGCCACCTCGCGGCGGACGGTCCACGACTCGCTGTGGGCCTCGTCGAACAGCACCCGAGGGAACGCTTGCATGAAATATCTCCCGTATCTACCGCCTTATGCAGAAAAATATACACATAGATCGGCCATGCCCCGTCAAACCCTCACTCAGGCGGTGCCGGGCTGGACGACTCCGGTCTCGTACGCGAAAACCACGGCCTGCGCCCGGTCGCGCAGGGACAGCTTCATCAGCACGCGCGCCACGTGCGTCTTGACCGTGGCCTCCCCCACGTACAGCTCCCTGGCGATCTCCGCGTTGGTGAGGCCGCGGGCCAGCAGCCGCAGCACCTCCAGCTCGCGCGGCGTCAGCTCGGCCAGCCGGGGCGAGGGCGTCGGCTCGGCCCGGCTCGCGAACGTGGCGATCACCCGGCTGGTCACAGCCGGGTCGAGCAGCGCGTCACCGGAGTGCACCACCCTGATCGCCTCCAGGAGCTGCTCCGGCGGCGACACCTTCAGCAGGAACCCGCTGGTGCCCGCGCGCAGAGCGGCGTAGAGGTTCTCGTCGGTGTCGAACGTGGTCAGCGTGATGACCTTGGGCGGCGACGGGGCGTCAAGCAGCTCCTTGGCCGCGGCCAAACCGTCGAGCCTGGGCATCGAGATGTCCATGAGGACGATGTCCGGCCGCGTACGCCGGGCCACCTCGACTGCCTCGCGCCCGTCGGAGGCCTCGCCGACCACTTCCATGCCGGGGTCGCTGTCGACGACCATGCGCAGCCCGGCTCTGACCATCGCCTGGTCGTCGGCGATGACTATGCGAATGCCCACACGCGGAGGGTAGACGCCGGGTGCCCGCTTTGGACACCCAGGCCAAGCCGCCCGCAAGTGAGTCACAAGTCACGACACCTGGACGCTCTGCCTGATACGGGCCTGGGTGGCGTCGTCGCAGGCGGTCTTGGCGCAGAAGTACATCACGAGCATGGTCTTGGGCTGCCGGTCGATCACGTAGCTCACGAAGCCCAGCCTGGTGCCGCTCGCGGGGTCGTGCAGGGCGCCGTCGAAGCGGGTGGCGGGGCTGGTGCCGGCCTGGTCCTGCACGGGCTTGCCGACGTCGACCTCACCGGGCAGCAGGGCCTCCATCTTGGCCTTCATCTGATCGGAGGTGCCGCTGGCGTCGAGGGTGTCGGAGACCTGGACGTACACGCCCGAGGCGCTGTCGGGATCGTCCGCGACGATCTGGGAGACCGCCGTCCAGTCGGCGCCCGGGCCGGCCACGAACAGGGACTCGAACTCGGGCGCGTGCGGCGAGACCACCGCGAACAGGTCCTGGTGGGTACGTACGGTCCAGTCGCCCGGATACTCGAACGTGAGTGGCGCGGCGGCGCTGGTCTTGTAGTGGGACCAGGTGTCGCTGCGGTGGTTCATGATGATCATGATGACCAGCGCGAGCGCCGCGACGGCGGCGACCAGCGTGGTGGCCACGATCGGGACGCGGCCGGGGCGCCTCGTGGTCGCGGACGGCTGCGTGGGCGGCGAGAGCCGGGACCCGAACCCCGGCGCCGCGTGGGGCCCGGACGTCGGCCCCGACGTCGGCGCCGCGTGGGCGCCGGACGTCGGCGCCGGAAGAGGCCCCGCGGAGGGACCCGTGTGCGGGCCCGAAGGCGGCCCGGACCCGGGCACGGGATAGGGCCCCGAAGGGAGGCCCTGACGCGGCACGAAGTGGGCGCCCCCCATCGGGTCGGACTGGAGCCCGCTGACGGCGTCACGCAGCGCGGTCACGAACTCCGCGCAGGTCGCATAGCGCTGCTCGGGCGACTTGGCCAGCGCCCGCATCATCACGGCGTCGACCTGCGCCGGCAGCTCGGGCCGCAGTTGCGACAGCGGCGCCGGCTGCTCGGCCAGGTGTGCCCAGAGCAGCGCGATGTCGTTCTCGCGCTGGAACGTCAGCTGCCCCGACAGCGCCTCGTAGACCACGCAGGCCAGCGCGTACTGGTCGCAGCGGCCGTCGATGTGCTCCTTGTTGATCTGTTCGGGCGACATGTAGCGGGGCGTGCCGATGAACTGGTCGGTCTGGGTCAGCCCAGAGATCGACGATCGGTGCTTGGTGATGCCGAAGTCAGTGAGGTAGACGTGGTCCCCGGCCAGCAGGATGTTGGCCGGCTTGACGTCGCGGTGGATCAGGTCGTGCGCGTGCGCGGCGTCGAGCGCGGCGGCGACCTGGGCGAAGATCTGGTTGGCCTGGCCTAGGGGCAGCGGGCCCCGGTCATAGAGGAGGCGGCGCAGGTCGAGGCCGTCGACGTAGCGCATGGCGATGTAGAGCACGCCGTCGGCGTCGGCGTTGGCCTCGTAGATGGGGATGATGTTGGGGTGCTCGATGCTGGCGACCGTCCTGGACTCCAGGATGAACCGCTGCCTGAACCGGTCGTCGACGCTCAGCACCGGATTGAGGATCTTCAGCGCCACCCGGCGGCTCAACCTGGGGTCGAGCGCAAGGTAGACGACGGCCATGCCGCCTTTGCCGACGATGTCCTCGATGTAGTACCCGGCCACCTCCTGGCCGATGAGCGATCTTTCGTTCAATGGCATCACGTCTCGATGGGGTGGCCGCAGTAGCCGCAGAAGCGATGCGCGGGCCCGAGTCGCATACCGCACGACGTGCAGTACTTGATCGCCGGATCCTGCGCGGTCATCACCTGCTGTTGCTGCGGGACCACTTGGAACGACTGCGATCGCCGTACGACCACGGTCTGGTTGGCGCCGTCGTCGAGCGGTGGGCCGGCCGCCAGCGGCTCTGGCAGCTCTTCCGGTCTTTCAGGAGCGCGGCGGCGCCACAGCAGATACGCCCCGCCACCGGCGGCTATGAAAAGTATCCCGGCCGCCAGGATGAACGGCCACAGCGGCGTGGACCTGGCAGGCGTGCTCGCCGCCTGCTTCGTGCCCTTGTCCTCGGGCCCGCCCCGCTTGGCCAGCGAGGTCTTCAGCAGGTCGGCGGCCACCACGTTGCCCGGATAGAGCTCGAGCACACGCTGGAAGCCGGGCGCGGCCTCGGTGTAGTACTTGGTGTGGTAGCGGGTCAGCGCCGCCTCGAACGCGGTGTCGATCGCGCCTCTGCGCGGCACCACCTTGGCCGCGGCCAGGATGCCGGTGACCTCCCTGATCCCGATCATCCTGCCTTCTTTGCCGCCGCCGACCAGCAGGCCGATGACGTGGCCGTCCTTGTCGCCGATCACCGGCGCGCCGATCAGGCCCTTGTCGGCGAGCCCGCCCAGCTTGACCGGCTCGTCGACCTTCTTCTCCGGGTCGGCGAACGGCCTGCCGTTCTCCCCGGCCACACCGCCCTTGCCCAGGTGGGCGATCTCGACGGTGTCCTTGACGTTCGGACCTGGTCTGCCGAGGAAGCCCGCCACGTTGGTGGGCGAGCCCTCCTGCTCGGGCACCTTGTCGGCGAGCGGCGCGGTGGGCATGCCGACGCCTCCGGCCGTGGGGGTCACCGGCACGAGCACGGCGGGGCTGTCGGGCGTCGGGCCGGCCTTGATGCACTTGACCTTGAAGCCGTTGGGGCTGGGGGGCGACACGTTGGGGTAGGCCGTGATCTCGGTGGTCACGTTGACGATGCAGGTCGCCGTGTCGGTCTTGGGCGGATAGCACTCTTGCAGGTGGTGGTCGAGCAGGTCGTCGGAGACGTGGTGCTTGGTGTAGTCGGCGGGGATCTTCACCTTGTGGTGCTCGGCGAAGATCTTGTTCGCCGCGTAGACGGCGACGTCGTCGGGGTTCACCGCCAGGCGCCTGAGCGCGACGATGGTGCCGTCGGGATTGACGACGGTCCCCGTGCCCGCGCCGAACGGGATGTCGTAGGACCGCTCCACATGTTTGAGCTCGCCGATGTGGTCGAGCAGGGTGATCTCCACGTGGGACACGGCTTCCAACCGCACCACGGCCGGGGTCACCAGGTCGGTGATCCCGCTGGGGTGCTCGTGAGCCGCGACCGGCATCGCGATCAGCACCAGTGCCGCCGCGACACCACCGGCAAGAGCTGTGAGGCGCGCCATCTCCGCTCCAAACGCAGGCCCTGGAACCAGGGTCCCAATCAGGTGCCGTAAGTCAATAGACCGCAAAATAGACAAGCGCTTGTTTGGTAGCGTAGCGTACCTGAATGGGCTACACGATCGGCGTCGATGTCGGTGGCACCTTCACCGATGTGGTCCTTCGTGGCACGTACGGCGCGGTTTCCGTGGCCAAATGTTTGAGCACCCACTACGACCCCATCGCGGGCATCGTGGCAGGCGTTACGCGCGCGCTCGGCGACCGCGACCCGGCGCAGGTCACGAGGGTGGTGCACGCCACGACGCTGGCCACCAACGCGGTGCTCGAACGCAAAGGGGTGCGCGTCGCTTTTGTCACGACCCAGGGCTTTCGTGCCGCCATCCCGCTCGGCCGCTACGCCCGCGTCGAGGAGGACCGCTACGACCTGCGCTTCTCGCCCCCTCCTCCCCCGGTGGCCGCGGGCGACTGCTTCGAGGTGGTGGAGCGCGTCTCGGCGCGCGGCGCCGTACTGACGCCCCTGGACCTTGACTCTGTACGGCACGTCGCCGCGGAGATCGCGGCGCGCGGGATCACGTCGGCGGCCGTGTGCCTGCTGCACTCGTACGCCAATCCATCCCATGAACGGCAGGTCGCCGCGATCCTCCGCGAATCAATCCCGAACGTGGTGACGTCGTCGGAGATCTGGCCGGAGATCCGCGAGTACGAGCGGGCCACCACCACCATCATGTCCGCATATATAGGCCCATTGATGGCGTCTTACCTTTCGCGGCTCCGGGAACGGCTGGCCGGGCTCGGGATCCACGCGCCCATCCACGTCATGGAGTCGAGCGGCGGCGTGATCTCCGCCGAACTGGCGGCCCGCCGAGCGGTGGCCACGATCGAGTCGGGCCCGGCCGCGGGGGTGCTGGCGGCGGCGGGTTCCGGGTTCGCGAACGTGATCTCGTTCGACATGGGCGGCACCACGGCCAAGACGTGCGTGGTACGCGGAGGGCGTCCGGAGATCACGCACGAGTTCCACGTGGGCGGCAAGGGCAGCTTCGGCGGGCGGCGCGCGGGCACCGGCGTGCCGATCAAGACCCCGGCCATCGACCTGGCGGAGGTGGGGGCGGGCGGGGGCAGCGTGGCCTGGCTCGACCCGGCGGGCGCCCTCCGCGTGGGCCCGCACTCGGCTGGCTCATCGCCCGGGCCCGCCTGTTACGGCCTGGGCGGCTCGGAGCCGACCGTCACGGACGCGAACCTCGTCCTCGGCTACCTCTCCTCGGCCTCGCTCCCTCTGTCGCCTGCCTTGGCCTGCAAGGCCCTCGACCGGCTGGCGTCGCCTTTGAACGTGTCCCGGGAGGAGGCCGCGTACGCCGTGCACGAGATCGTGAGCGCCTCGATGGCGTCGGCGGTGCACGTGGTGACGGTGCAGCGCGGCATCGACCCGCGCGGCTTCGCCCTGGTGGCCTTCGGCGGCGCGGGGCCCATGCACGCGGCCCGGGTGGCGGAGCGCTTCGGGATCGGGACGGTGGTGGTGCCCGCGTACTGCGGCGTGGCCTCGGCGGCAGGCCTCCTGTCGGGCGCCCTCTCCACTGACCGCGTCCTGTCGCGCCTGGACGCCCCGGACCCCACGGCCGTCTTCACATCCCTCGCCGCGGAGGCAGCCGCCGACCTGGGCGTCTCGCCTTCGGATCCCGGAGTGCTGGTGTCACGGTCGGTGGACGTCCGCTTCAAGGGCCAGTCCCACGACCTGACGGTGGAGTGGACACCCGAGCGCCCGGTGCTGGAGGCTCGTTTCTTCGAGCGGTACGCGGAGGTGTACGGCATCGCGCAACGGGGCGAGATCGAGCTGGTCAGCTACCGCGTCCGCGTCACCGTCCCCGCCGCCCCCGACGCCGTCCCCACTCCACACCCTCCAGGCGCCGGTGCGGCCGGAGCACCACGCAAGAGGCCGGGCAGCAGGCGGGCGTACTTCCCGGAGAACGGCGGTTACACCGAGGTACCGGTCCACACCAGGGACACCATGGGCGGCGACCCCCTTCACGGCCCCGCGATCATCGAGGACGCCGAGTCCACGATCGTCGTCCCGCCCGGCTGGACCGCCGCCCTGGCCGGGGCCCGTGCCGTACACCTCACCAGGAGCACGACATGCCAGACCCCCTGACCGCCGAGGTGCTCAGGAACGCGCTGGTCGTGGCGGCCGAGGAGGCCAGCATCGTGGTGGTCCGCTCCGCGTACTCGACGTTCATCGTCGAGGGCTCCGACGCCTCGGCCGCCATCCTCGACGCCCGGGGCCGCCTGATCGCGCACTCCATGGCCACCACGCTCATGAACAGCATGGCGCTCAAGGTCGCGCTCCCCGAGCTGCTCAAGGACATCCCCCCGGACACCATGAGCCCGGGCGACGTGTACGTGCTCAACGACGCCTACCGCGGCGGCGTGCACACCAACGACCTGCTCGTCTACCGCCCGGTCTTCGTCCAGGGCGTCCCGGCGTACTTCACCGCCACGATGATCCACGTCTCGGACCTGGGCGGCCTCTCGGCGGGCGGCATGGCCCCGCTGGCCACGGACATCTTCCTGGAGGGCCTCCAGCTCCCTCCGGTACGCCTGGCGACCGGCGACGGCCTCGACCCCGCCATCGAGGCCGTCCTCAGGGCCAACAGCCGCACTCCCGACAAGGTCATGGGCGACGTACGGGCACTGGTGGCCGGGACGGCGGTGGCCGCCGCCCGCCTGGAGAGCCTGGCCGGCGAGTACGGCGAGGAGGGCCTGCGTGCGGGCGTCGACGACTACCTGGACTACACGGAGGCCAGAACCCGCGCGGCGCTGGCCGAGCTGCCGCAGGGCCAGGTCAAGGCGGCTTACCCGATCGACGACGACGGCATAAACCCAGAAAGATCCCACTACATTCGCGTCGCCGTCACCCTCGGCGACGACCAGGCCGTGCTGGACTTCGCGGGCACGGACCCGCAGGTCCCGGCGGCGATCAACGCCTCGGCCTCGCAGTCCCTCGCCGCCGCCGTCTTCGCCGTCCGCTGCTTCCTGGACCCCACCATCCCCATGAACGACGGCTGCCTGCGCGCCATCGACGTGCGCCTCCCCGAGGGCTCCCTGCTCAACGCCCGCTCCCCCTATCCGTGCGGCGGCCGGTACGTCCCGATCTACGCCGCCATGGAGGCCGTCTTCCAGGCCATGTCGGACGCCGTCCCCGACCGCGCCATCGCCCCCAGCGGCATCCTGCAGCCGTTCTCGATCGCCGCCGTCGGGGCGCCGTACTGGATCCACCTCTCCTACGACTTCGGCGGCGTCGGCGCCCGCGTGGGCCTGGACGGCCCGGACGCGACGGGGGTGCACTTCGGCATCGGCCGCAACTCGGTGCCGCAGGCGGAGCCGGTCGAGAGCCGGTGCCCGCTGATCGTCGAGTCCATCGAGACCATCCCGGACTCCGGCGGCCCCGGCCGCTTCCGGGGCGGCCTGGGCTCCCGGACGGTGTACCGCTTCCTGGCGGACTGTCACGTCACGACCCGCGGCGACCGCCTCCGCCTCGCGCCCCCTGGCCGGGACGGCGGGTTGCCGGGCCGGCTCGGGGGGTTCTTCAAACGCCACCTGGACGGGACGGCGGAACGGCTGGCATCCAAGGTCAACAATGTACGGTTCGCGGCCGGGGAGGCGTTCATCGTGGAGACGACGGGCGGCGGGGGGCTGGGCGCGCCGGGCGAGCGTTCCCGAGAGGCGGTATTGGCCGACCTCGAGGCGGGGCGTGTCACGCCCAGAGGAGCGGTCGAGGATTACGGATTCGAGAGCCGGCGGCCGAACAACTCTGCGGGATCGAAGCTGACACGGTAAGGCGTCGACAGCGTGACAGTGGTCCCTGCCTTGTAGACGCTGGGGTCCCGGTAGGAGTCACCCTCGAGTTCGTGAACGTAGAGTGCCGGCCCTGGTTCGGGTTCGACGCGCCAGTAGAGGGGAATGCCCGCTGCCGCGTATGCCGCCGCTTTGGCCCCTCTGTCATGCATCTTGGTGCTCGGGCTGACCACCTCAACAGCCAGCAGCAGATCGCTGGGCGCGAACATGAGCCCCACCGACTCAGACGCCGCCTCGGGCACCACGACGAGGTCGGGGATGTAGAAATCCTTGTCGCCCGGGCAGACGTTAACGGTTGGCAATGCCTCCAGCCCAGGTGGCGCCGCATCGGTGAGGATATGCGCCAGCCGGTAGATGGCACGCTGGTGCAGGGGGGTGGGGGCAGGGCTCACTACTAGGCTCCCGTTGAAGAGCTCGTAACGATTCCCGTCGTCTGGGAGTTTGAGCAGGTCGTCGACTGTGTATGGCGGCGCAGGAAGGACAATCTTGCGCCTCGCGGTCGGTTCGATCGTCGCCATTGCGGTCACCCACTCAGTATCGGGAGTCTCGCCCTCGCCCACATGCTACTTGCCCAAATTCCGTCACTTAAAGTCACGAGGCCGCCACGCCGCAGCGCCCCTACGCACAGCCGTGTGCACCGCCCGGGCCAGCCGCGCCCCCCACTCCGAGCGCGGTCCGCCGAAAACCTCCGCAGGGCCCTCCGCCGGCACCGCCACGCACACCGCGTCCGACGCCGTCCCCGTGCACGGGAACCCGGCCTCGATCAGCGCCTGCGACTTCGCCTCCGTAACGGTCATCACCGCGTTGACCAGGGCGGCGTCCGTCATCGCCACCGGCAGCACGGCCACGATGTTGATGGTCCCCACCCGCATGGGCGCCAGCTCCGGGTCCGCGGTCCCCTCCGGGGCGGCGGCCCAGGTGGGGACCCGCAGGCCGACGGTCGCGCAAGCCTCCACGCCGCCGTCCGAAGCCTCGACGTAACGGTCGACGGAGGCGGCGGTCAGCATGCCGACGCCGTCACCGCCGGGGCCTAACGACACCAGGTGGTCGACCGGGTCCATCCGCGAATAGCCCGCCACCACCTGAGCGTTCAGCACCCACTCACGGACCCCGATGCCGCCGCCGAGCAGCGCGGAGGAGATCATCCGCCACCCCGGCCCGAACTCCCAGAGCAGCGCCCCCAGCCGCGCCCCGTCCTCCACCCGATACGTGAGCTTCACGGTCCTCCCCTGACCAGGTGCACGACGGGCCGGCCGTCCGGCCCTGGCTCGATCTTGACATGGGCGTCGAAGTGCCGTCCCACCAACGACTCGGTGAGCACCTGGGCGGGCTTGCCCGAGGCCACCGCGCGCCCGCCGGCCAGCAGGAGGAGGGCGTCGGCGTAGAGGCCCGCGACGGTCAGGTCGTGCAGGGTGGTGACGACGGTCAGGCCGTCCGCGCGGCGCAGCCGGTCCACCAGCTCCAGCACCTGCTGCTGGTGACCGAGGTCCAGGGCCGTCGTGGGCTCGTCGAGCAGCAGCACGGGCGCCTGCTGGGCGAGTGCCCTGGCCAGCACCACGCGCTGGCGCTCGCCGCCGGACAGCTCCCCGACGCGGCGCATGGCGAGCGCGGTCAGGTCGAGCCGGTCGAGCACCGACGCGGTCACCTCCCGGTCGTGCGAGCTCTCCCGGCCCAGATACGGGATGTACGGGGTACGCCCGAGCAGCGCGTAGTCGAAGACCGTCATGTCGGGCGGCAGGGCGGGGGCCTGCGGGGCGTAGGCGAGCAGGCGCGCCCGTTCGCGCGGCTTGAGC
>NZ_JBFAMX010000330.1:0-10924 GCF_040659615.1 Nonomuraea sp. NPDC049784 | reverse complement strand
GTGCTCGACCCGCGCCGCACCATCCGCGACGCGCTCAGGAAGGGCGACGTCGCCAGGCTCCGGCACAAGAGGCACACCACCCGCCCGCGCACGGTCGTCCTGTTCGTGGACGTCAGCGGCTCGATGGCCCCGTACGCCGAGACCCTGCTGCGCTTCGCCCACGCGCTGGTCAGGAGCGAGCCCAGGGCCACCAGGGTCTACTCGGTCGGCACCAGGCTCACCCCGATCACCGCCGAGCTGCGCCACCGCGACCCCGGCACCGCGCTGAACGAGGTCTCCAAGGCCATCCCCGACTGGAGCGGCGGGACCCGGCTGGGGGACGAACTCCGGGAGTACCTGTCCCGTTACAGCGTGAGAGGGGCGATCGCCGTGATCGCCTCAGACGGGTGGGAACGCGGCGATCCGGAGCTCCTGGGCACGCAGATGGCCAGGCTGGCCAGGCAGGCGCATCGGGTGATCTGGGTCAACCCGCACAAGGGGTACGAGGACTACCAGCCCCTCACCGGAGGCATGCGGGCCGCCCTGCCGTACCTTGACGACCTGGTGGCCGGGCACAGCCTGGCCGCCTTCGAGCAACTCAGTGAAAGGCTGGCCCATGCGTGACGTGCTGCCGGACATCGTCAGGTGGTGGAGATCGGGGCTCAGGTTCGGGCTGGCGACGGTGGTGAGCACGTTCAGCAGCGCGCCCAGGCCGCCGGGCGCGGCCATGGCGGTGCGGGGCGACGAGGTGGTCGGCAGCGTGTCCGGCGGGTGCGTCGAGGGCGCCGTGTTCGAGCTGGCCGCCGAGATCGACCAGCCCATCCTGCAGCGGTACGGCGTGAGCGACGACGACGCGTTCGCCGTCGGGCTCACCTGCGGCGGCATCATCGACATCCTCGTCGAACCCATCTCGATCGAGACGTTCCCCGAGCTGGGGGAGATCTCGGCGTCCGTGGAGGTGCACGAGCCGGTCGCCGTGGCCACCATCATCTCCGGCCCCGGCCAGGTCGGCGCCCGCCGGGTCATCTGGCCGGACCGCTCCTCCGGCACCCTCGGCCTCGAGCGCCTCGACGAGGCCGTGGACGACGACACGCGCGGCATGCTAGCCCAGGGTCTTACCGGCGTCAGGCGCTACGGCGGCCAGGGCGAGCGGCGGCTGGACGACCTGTCGGTGTTCGTCCAGTCGTTCGCGCCGCCGCCGCGCATGCTGGTCTTCGGGGCCATCGACTTCGCGGCCGCCGTGGCCAAGGTGGGCAAGTTCCTCGGTTACCACGTCACGGTCTGCGATGCCCGCCCGATCTTCGCCACTTCCAAGCGCTTCCCCGACGCCGACGAGGTGGTGGTCAAATGGCCCCACGACTACCTGGCGTCGGTGCAGGTGGACGAGCGCACGGTGATCTGCGTGCTCACCCACGACCCCAAGTTCGACGTGCCGCTGCTGGAGGTGGCCCTGCGGACGGAGGCCGGGTACGTGGGCGCGATGGGCTCGCGCCGTACCCACGATGACCGGCTCGCCCGGTTGCGTGAGTCCGGGCTCACCGACGACGAGCTGGCCAGGCTGCGCTCGCCGATCGGGCTCGACCTCGGCGCGCGCACCCCCGAGGAGACCGCCGTGTCGATCGCGGCCGAGCTGATCCAGCTCCGCTGGGGCGGCTCCGGGCGCCCGCTGTCCAGCACGCGAGGCCGCATCCACCACGAGACCCCATGAAGGGCGCCAGGGTGGCCGGCCTGTTGCTGGCCGCGGGGCAGGGCTCCCGGCTGGGCACGCCAAAGGCGCTGGTCGAGTACGCGGGTGAGCGCCTGGTCGACCGGGGCGTGCGGCTGCTGGAGGAGGGCGGCTGCCATCCCGTCGTGGTCGTGCTCGGCGCGGCCACCGTGCAGGTGCGCGGCGCGGTGACCGTGCGCAACCCGGACTGGGCCTCCGGCATGGGCTCCTCCCTGCGGGTCGGCCTCGCCACGCTGCCGGAGGAGGCCGAGTCCGTGGTGATCGCGCTGGTGGACCAGCCGCTCATCCGCCCGGGTGCGGTACGGGCCCTGATCGACTCGGGTGCCGGACTGGCGGTCGCCACCTATGGGGGCAAACGCAGGAACCCGGTGCTGATCGCCCGTGAGCACTTCGCCGGCGTGGCGGAGCTGGCCGTCGGGGACGTCGGGGCCAGGCCGTTCATGAAGGCCCATCCCGAGCTGGTCACCGAGGTGCCGTGCGACGAGCACGGAGACCCCGCCGACATCGACACGCCGCGCGACTTGAGGCTGCTAGAGCCGCAGTGAGGCGATGGCGGCCCGGTGGTCGCTGCCGGTCGCCGGGGCGACGCCCGCCTTGGTCGCCGTCATGCCCTTGAACAGGATGTGATCGGGCCGCGTGATCGGGAACTCCGACGGCCAGGTGAACCCGAACCCGTCGCCCGCCGCGGTCTGCGCGTCGACCAGCGGCGGGGTCAGCCCCCGCATGCCCCGGTCGGTGGTGGCGGTGTTGAGGTCGCCGAGCAGCAGGATGCGCTTGCTGGGGTCGGCGTCGATGAGCTTGCGGGCTCGCGCGAGCGAGGCGTCGCGCGAAGTGGTGGCTCCCGGCCGGGCCGAGGCCAGGTGCATGACGTAGACGGTCACCTTGCCCTTGGGCGTGCTGACCACCGCGCGCAGGGCGCGCGGCCAGCCCAGGCCGACGTCGAGCGGCTTGGGCTCGCTGATCGGATAGCGGCTCCACAGGCCGACCGTGCTGACCGGGTAGTGGTACTTGAACATCTTGTTGAGCTGCTTGGCCGCCGGCCCGCCGCTGGTCAGCTCCTGGGCGGCCAGCAGGTCGAGATCCTTGGCGATCATGCGCACGGCCTCGCCGGAGGCGTTGTTGGTGACACCCACGTTGACCGTGCCGACGGCCAGGTCGCTCGGCCCGCCGGGCGGCGTGCGCAAGAGTGTGGAGCCGAACATCACCGCCCACACCACCCCGGGCACCAGCGCCGCGAGGGCGGCGGCCCTGGAACGTGCCACGGCCGCGGCCAGGAGCAGCAGCGGAACGGTCAGCCCGATCCAGGGCAGCAGGCTCTCCATGACGGGCGTGAACCCGCCGAGCGCCGGGATCAGCTGGTGCCCCGCCATGGCAACGGCGACCACGGCGCTCACGACGATGACGAGCCGGCTCAGCACCCGAACCAGGCTAGTGGCTCACTGCCCGGCGCGCCGACGCGATAGCCTGTTCGCGTCGCAACGGAATATCATTCGGTTTCAGCGGGAGCCCGGCATGCGCATCGGAATGGCACTCAACTACTCCGGCGGCTTCAAGGAGACGGTGGCCGAGCTGGCCGACTACGAGAAGGCCGGGCTCGACATCGTGTTCGTGGCCGAGGCGTACTCGTTCGACGCCGTCAGCCAGATGGGCTACATCGCGGCCAGGACCGAGCGGCTGGAGATCGCCTCGGGCATCCTGCCGATCTACTCGCGCACGCCGACGCTGCTGGCCATGACGGCCGCGGGCATGGACTACGTCTCGGACGGGCGCTTCACGCTCGGCCTCGGCGCCTCCGGGCCGCAGGTGATCGAGGGGTTCCACGGGGTGCCGTACACCGCGCCGCTCGGGCGTACGCGGGAGATCATCGAGATCTGCCGCAAGGTGTGGCGGCGGGAGCGCCTGGAGCACGACGGCCGGAACTACACGCTGCCGCTCCCGCCCGAGCAGGGGACGGGCCTGGGCAAGCCGCTCAAGCTCATCAACCACCCGGTACGGCCCCGCATCCCGATCGTGGTCGCCGCCATCGGGCCCAAGAACGTCGAGCTGACCGCCGAGCTGGCCGAGGGCTGGGAGCCGATCTTCTACGTTCCCGAGAAGGCCGCCGACGTGTGGGGCCCGGCGCTGGCCGCCGGCAAGGCCAGGCGGGATCCGGAGCTGGGCGAGCTGGACGTGATCGCGCAGGCGTCCCTGGCGATCGGCGACGACGTGGCCGGGCTGCTGGAGTTCGGGCGGCCGATGGCGGCCCTCTACATCGGCGGCATGGGCGCCAAGGGCAAGAACTTCTATAACGACCTGGCCAGGCGCTACGGCTACGAGAAGGAAGCCGAGCAGATCCAGGACCTCTACCTCGAGGGCAAGAAGGACGAGGCGGCCGCCCTGGTGCCCGGCGAGCTGCTGGAGAAGATGTCACTGATCGGCAGCGAGGGGTTCGTGCGCGACCGCGTGCAGGCGCTGAAGGAGTCAGGGGTGACAACGCTCAACGTGGCGCCGTTCGGCAGGACGCACGAGGACCGGGTGCGGCTGATCGAGACGATCAAGGAAATTGCTGGGTAAGTCTAGCTGTTTTATGGGGAATATCTCCGGTCATGCGGGTGTTGCACGGGCTCGTGAGGCTCTCTCTGGTGTCTGTCTGGCTCGTCGAGCGGCTGCACATCGATCTGTGCCGGTTGCACGGATCTCTCTGTAGCTGACCGTTACGCCCGCCATCCCCTCTCCCCTTGGTATGCCCTGCACCGCTTGCAGCCGCATGCCGTGATTCTCCGGAGTCCCCCACTCATGAAGAGATTCTCTTTCTCCCTCCAGTTGCTGGTCGGCCTCGCTGCCGGCATCGCGCTGGGCTTCGTCGCCAAGATCTGGGACGTGGCCTGGCTGGCCGAGACGCTGACCAAGGTCGGCCAGCTCTTCGTCCAACTGCTCAAGCTGGCCGTGCCGCCGCTGGTCTTCACCGCCGTGCTGGTCAGCGTGGCGAACCTGCGCAACGTCAACGGCGCGGCCAGGCTCGCGTCCAAGACGCTGGTGTGGTTCCTCATCACCGCGTTCATCTCCGTCGCCTTCGCGATCGGGCTCGGCCTGATCATCAACCCCGGCCAGGGCGTCACCCTCGACACCTCCGCCGCCAAGGCTGTCGACACCGAGGGCGCGGGCACCTGGCTCGACTTCGTCACCGGCATCCTGCCCACCAACGTCGTCACCTCCTTCACCGAGGTGAACGTCCTGCAGATCGTCTTCCTCGGGATCGTGCTGGGTGCGGCTGCCCTGGCGGTCGGTGAGAAGGCCGAGCCGTTCCTGAACCTCGCCCGTTCCGTCCTGGAGCTGGTTCAGAAGGCGCTGTGGTGGGTGATCCGCCTCGCCCCCATCGGCACGGCGGGTCTGATCGGCAAGGCCGTGTCCACGTACGGCTGGGAGCTGCTGGCGCCGCTGGCCAAGTTCAGCCTCGGGGTGTACGCCGGGTGCCTCATCGTGCTGGTGGCCGTCTACCCGACGCTGCTGGCGGTGTGGGGCAAGGTCAATCCCCTCCAGTTCTTCCGCAACGCCTGGCCCGCGATCGAGCTGGCGTTCGTCTCCCGCTCGTCGGTCGGCACGCTCCCGCTGACGCAGCGGGTCACCGTCGAGCGCAACGGCGTGGACCGCGACTACGCCTCCTTCGCCGTGCCGTTCGGCGCCACCACCAAGATGGACGGGTGCGCCTCGGTCTACCCGGCGCTGGCCGCGATCTTCGTGGCCCAGGTGTTCGGCGTGCACCTCGGGGTCGGCGACTACCTGCTGATCGCGTTCGTGTCTGTGGTCGGCTCGGCCGCCACGGCCGGACTGACCGGCGCGATCGTCATGCTGACGCTCACGCTCAGCACGCTGGGACTGCCTCTGGAGGGCGTCGGTCTCCTGCTGGCGATCGACCCGATCCTCGACATGATCCGCACCGCGACCAATGTGACGGGCCAGATGGTCGTGCCGGTCCTGGTCGCCCGTTCTGAGGGCCGCCTGGACGAGGCCGTCTTCAACGCGCCCCCGCAGCCGCTCGACACCGCCCCCGCAGGGCGCGTGCCCGAGCCCGCGGCGGCCTGACCCCGCGGAAGCCGGGCGATCTACTCGTACGTGAGCAGGTCGCCCGGCTGGCAGCCGAGCGCGTCACACAGGCGGCGCACCCGCACAGTGCGCTCACTCACCAGATGGTGGCCTCGACCGCGACCATGCCGGCCACGGCCGACACGGCCGAACCCGTGATCAGGATCCAGCCCAGCCGGCGCAGGTGCCCGGCCGTGACGGCGGAGAACGGCGCCCGACCCCGCCCTGCGCAGCGCGCGTACGAGCGTGAACAGCGAGAGCAGCCACGTCGCCGCGGCCGGCGGGGCGCTGGTCGAGCCGGTCCTCGGGCGCGGTGCGGGCGGATGATGGGGCGGCAGGGGCTGTGGGGCCCTATGGTTGGTCGAAAATCCTGATTTTCGAGTAATTGGCGGGGATATGTCCGACGCGACGCCGTCCTTGGTCGCTGATCGCTACCGGCTTGACGAGCGCATCGGCAGCGGGCCGATGGGCGAGGTATGGCGGGGGTACGACACGCGGGCCGACTGGGTCGTGGCCGTGAAGGTGCTCGGTGCCAGGGCGGCAGGGGCCGCCACGCGTGAGGTGCTCAGGCAGCACGCCCAGGCCGTGGCCAGGGTGATCCACCCGAACGTGGCCATGGTGTTGGACGTCGGCGATCACGATGGGGCGCCGTTCCTGGTGATGGAGTACCTCACCGGGCTCAGCCTGGGCGAGGAGCTCGCCGCCGCCGGACCCCTTAAGATCGTTGAGGTGTGCGACCTGATCGGGCAGGCGGCCGCCGGGCTCGACGCCGCGCACCGGGCCGGGGTCGTGCACGGCCAGATCGGCCCGGACAGCTTCCGGCGGGCCGGGAGCGGGGTGCTCAAGGTCGTCGGGTTCGGGATGGACGATCGGGTGCCGTCGTCCGGCCGGTACCTGGCGCCCGAGCGGGTCGCGGGGCAGGAGGCGACGGCTTCCGGGGATCTGTACGCGCTCGGGTGCGTTTGCTACGAGCTGCTCTGCGGCCGTCCGCCTTACGGTGACGCGGCCGATGGCGACGGTGGCGACATGGGCTCGGATGGTGGAGCCGCTTCTGGGGGTGAGCCTGCGCCGCCCAGTGCGTTCAGGGCCGAGGTGCCCGCGGAGCTGGATCGGCTGGTGCTGGCCATGATCGCTGAGGAGCCCTCCAGGCGGCCCGCCAGCGGCGAGGCGGTCAGGCGGGCGCTGGCGACCATCGCCCGGCCGCGCTCCAACCCGGCCGCACCGCCCATGCCCGTGACCGGCGTCTCCCTCCGCGACGGCGGCCCGCCGTCCGGCGGGGCAGGGCCCGCGGGCGGCGGGCAGGCCTTCGGTGCGGGAGCCGGGCCCGGCGGCGGGCAAGGGGTCACCGAGGTTTACCAGGTCGCGGACCACGGCGGGGGCTCTCGGGCCGGTGACACAGCCATCTACCAGGCGGGCGACCTCGAACCCCGGCCCGCCTCGAACCGCAAGCTCCTCCTCCAGCTGGGCGCCGCCGTGGTGGTCATCGCGGTGGTGACCGTGGTCATGGTGATGTGGGCGGGCTCGCGGAAGGAGGAGCCGGTCGCCGTGACCACCCCGACCGCCGCCCCCTCCACGTTCACACCGCCCACCGAGCTGC
This sequence comes from Nonomuraea sp. NPDC049784, assembly GCF_040659615.1. NCBI lineage: Bacteria > Bacillati > Actinomycetota > Actinomycetes > Streptosporangiales > Streptosporangiaceae > Nonomuraea > Nonomuraea sp. NPDC049784. The sequence goes on along the minus strand of NZ_JBFAMX010000330.1, from coordinate 3,560 downwards.
CCACCCCCGAACCGTCGAGCGGTCTCGTGTCCACTCTGGGACCCGACCCGACCGTCCTGCAGGAGACGGTCCCTCCCAAGGCGACCCTGGGCGAGGCGATCCCGCCGGGCGGGTGGAACAAGTGGCTGTCGGAGTTCGACAAGGCGCTGATGGCTCAGCAGGCGATGGGCGGAATCAACCCCGAGGTCGCGAACAAGGCCCGCGAGAAGATCAGGAAGGCGGCCAGGAAGTTCGACGAGGGTCACCTCGACCCGGCCATCAACCAGGTCGCCGGTGTGTACCACGACCTGGAGCGGGCTCAGGAGAAAGGCGACATGGAAAAGACCGGGCCGGCGGCGGACGTCCTGCGGGACTGGCGGCTCCTTGGCAACTAGGAGCTCCTCCAGCAGACCGCCGCGCTGGGACGAGGTGGGCGATAGTGACGTGAGGGCAGGAACACGTACATTGGCGCCATGACCTTCGACTACGTGGCGCGCCGCGCGCGCCTCGCCGAGCTGCTGCCCGCCCGTGAGGTCCACGCCCTGCTCGTCACCTCCCCGGTGAACGTCCGCTATCTCACCGGGCTGTCCAGCTCGAACGCCGCCGTCCTGGTCAGGGCCGACGGCACCGCGCTGCTGGCGACCGACAACCGCTACATCGAGGCGGCCCGCACGCTGGACGTCCCGTCGGTCGAGGCGTACGAGGTGGCGGGCACGCTGGCGGAGCCGGGCGTCGGCATCGAGGCGGCGTGGATGAGCGTGGCCACGTACCGGCGCCTGGACGAGGGGCTGGTGCCGCTGGAACCGGTCGTGGAGCTGCTGCGGGCGGTCAAGGACGACGGCGAGCTGGAGCTCCTCCGTACGGCCTGCGAGATCACCGATCAGGCGTTTGCCGATATTTCCGGGAAAATCGCCCCGGGGATCACCGAACGCGACCTTGCCCGCCTCCTCGACAACCGCATGACCGAGCTGGGGGCCGACAAGCCGGCGTTCGACACGATCGTGGCCGCGGGTGAGAACGGCGCGATCCCGCACCACGCGCCGACCGGCAGGGAACTGCGCGCCGGCGACCTGGTCACCATGGACTTCGGCGCCCGCTACCAGGGCTACCACGCCGACATGACCAGGACGGTCTGCCTGGGCGCGCCCGCCGATTGGCAGCACGATATCTACGAGCTGGTCGCCGAGGCGCAAAGGGCGGGCAGGCACGCGCTCGCCCCCGGCGCGGGGGCCAAGGAGGTGGACGCCGCCGCACGTACCATCATCGAGAACGCGGGCCACGGCGACCACTTCAGGCACGGCCTGGGACACGGCGTCGGCCTGGAGATCCACGAGGAGCCGTTCCTGGGCCCCTCTCGGACCGGTAGACTAAAGGATCGAGTTCCGATCACCGTCGAGCCTGGGATCTATCTCCCGGGCCGGGGCGGGGTTCGCATCGAGGACACCCTCGTGACACGTGATGGCGGGCCGGAACTTTTCACCAAGACGACCAAGGAGCTGCTCGTTCTGTAGAGCGGCCGCACGCGGGAGAAGAACGAGTGGCGACGACCAACGACCTCAAGAACGGCATGGTGCTGAAGCTCGACGGCGGTGAGCTGTGGGCCGTTGTGGAGTTCCAGCACGTCAAGCCGGGCAAGGGCGGCGCGTTCGTGCGCACCAAGCTCAAGAACGTCCTCTCCGGAAAGGTCGTCGACAAGACCTTCAATGCCGGCGTGAAGGTCGAGGTGGCCAACGTCGACAAGCGCGAGATGCAGTACTCGTACAAGGACGGCGACGACTTCGTGTTCATGGACACCGAGACCTACGACATGGTCAACGTGCCCAGCGGCACGGTCGGCACCGCCGCCAACTACATGCTGGAGAACACTCTGGCCACGGTCGCGTTCAACGAGGGCTCGGCCCTCTACATCGACCTGCCCGCCGCCGTCGAGCTGACCATCTCCAACACCGAGCCGGGCCTGCAGGGCGACCGCTCCACCGGCGGCACCAAGCCCGCCACGCTGGAGACCGGCGCCGAGATCAAGGTCCCGCTGTTCATCACCACCGGCGAGAAGGTCAAGGTCGACACCCGCAGCGGCGAATACCTCGGCCGGGCCTGAGGTGTCGGCACGCGGCAAAGCACGCCGGCGGGCGCTTGACATCCTCTTCGAGGCCGAGCTGCGCGGCGAGGATCCGCTGAAGATCCTCGCCGAGCGCGTGGAGCGGCAAGAGCCCCCGGTGAACGAATACACCTCGGCCATCGTCGAGGGCGTCGCCCGGCACCACGCGCGCATCGACGAACTGATCACCACGTACGCCGAGGGCTGGACGCTCGACCGGATGCCCGCAGTCGACCGCAACCTGCTGCGCGGCGGCACGTACGAGCTGCTGTGGATGCCCGACGTGCCCGAGGGCGTGGTCATCAGCGAGTGGGTGCACCTGGCGGGGGAGCTGTCCACCGACGAGTCGCCGCAGTTCGTCAACGGCCTGCTGGCCCGCTTCAAGCAGCTCAAGCCAAGCCTCACCCTTTAGACACCGTCAGGAGCGCGTGTTCGGGGTACGGTTCCAACCACGCCGGCCTGCACGCTCATGAAGGTCAGCACGTGTACCGTTACGCGGTCAGGCGCCCCGTCGGGCGAGGACCGGGTGGCGTGGGAGCGGGCGGACAGTGGCGCGTCACCAGCCGCGACGCGCCCCTTTCCGCCCTTCCCGCGGCGCGTATCGTGTGGGCATGGTGACCGAGGACGACGTGCGCCGGCTCGCGCTGGCGCTGCCAGAGACCCTTGAGAAGACCATGTACGGCACGCCCGCCTTCTATGTGCGCGGCAAATGGTTCGCGCGGGTCAGGGACGAGGGCGACGTCCTGGTGCTACCGGTGGGCTCCGACGAGGAGAAGACCGGGCTCATCGCGGCCGAGCCCGGCACGTTCTTCACGACGTCGCATTACGACGGGCACGCCATTGTGCTGGTGCGGTTCGGGGCGGTGGACGTCGAGGAGCTGGGGGAGCTGCTGACGGACGCGTGGCGGCTCCGGGCGCCGAAGAGGCTGGCGGCCGCTTTCGACGCCTAGCCCCGACCCCCTGCCTGACCGCTCCCGCCGGACGATCTCCATGATTGCTCGCCGCACGCACGTTGGCGTCGGCCGGGGCGACTCTCCTGGGTGCTGCGGGGCACGTGGTGGCAGGGTGCGGGCGGATGACGCGCCTAGCCGGGCGCCGTGTACGTTGCGCGGGATCCCGCCGTGGAGTGTCCCGCCGACGCGGCGCTTGGGAGGCGGGGGTGTTCGTCTCCGCCGTCGGCGTGCGGGTGGGAGCAGGTGGGAAGCGGGGGGTCGGCGTACGGCGTAGGCTGGGGCCCGTCCGCGGAGAAGCAGTTCGCGGGGTGCACGTTCGCGACGGCCCGGCGCCACGCCCCCGTCGCGAGGGGAGAGGGAGGCGAGCCGACGTTGCGTGCTGAAGGCGCCACGAGGACTCCGGCGGCGCGGACCGCCGTCGTCTGGAACGCGTTGCGGTCCGTGCTGACCGAGCGGGCGGTGGCGACCGGCCGTGAGGCGCTCGACATCGTCGACGCCGGGGGCGGCACCGGCGGTTTCGCTGTGCCGCT
>NZ_JBFAMX010000329.1:0-10986 GCF_040659615.1 Nonomuraea sp. NPDC049784 | reverse complement strand
ATCAGGACCACCCCGGCCATCAGCATGGATTTCTGATGGCCGCCAGCTGAGAGAACCCAAGTCCACCTACCTGGGGATCCTCATGGCCGTTGACAGGCGTTCTTGTTCGTTCAGCCAACGCAGGAAGATCTCGACAGCTCGGCGGCCTGCCCGGCAGGTCTCGATGGACCGCCAGGTGCCCCCGGGTCCGGCTTTTCGGTCCAGCGCCGCGGCGAAGGCCTGCCGCAACTCCAGGCTGCCCGGCAACGCGGTGAAGTCACATGCCCCCTCCACTCCGCCGCTCTCCCCGTAAACGGTGACGATCAGCCCGGTGGCGTCCAGCGATCGCGGCCGGGCGAACTCCGCGCTCGGGAGCGCGGCCCGACGCTGATGCCGACCGGCCATCACGGCTCGCCGTCCGGGCCGACGTCCATCACGAGTCGACTTGCGGTGGCCACCCGCGAGAGGATGCCGGACAGGTCCTCGGTGTCATCCAGGATCTGCGCCAGCCGGATACCGTTGACCGGCTCGAGGTAGATCATGCGCGTGGTGTCCTCGCTTTGGTGCCCTAACAGGTCTCTGACGAGGGGAAATGCCCCTTCATAGACGTCGCGCAGGTGTTGGCGTTCCTCCGCGTTCAGGCCGAAACGTTGATCGAGTCCTCGCTGGAGCGTGATCAGCATCTTCAGGGCGAAGGAGTGCCGGCAGGCGTGCGGGAACAGACTGATCGGCTTTCCATGGCGATGACACCGCTCGTTCGCCGCGTCGAAGACCTTCTCCCACGACTCGTGCCGCATTGGCATGCCCGACTCGGTCAGCCAGAGCTGCAGCGGCTCCAGTCCAGTCGGGCCCAGAATGAACAGGCGCCGCCGCTCATCGGCGTCCAGTGAACTGATCGAGGACTCACCCCGGATGCCCGCGCTGTCTTCCCAGGCCAGGATCCGCGTCCGACCTAGCATGATCTTGGTGACGATGCGCTTGCCGACCAGGTGGTCGTAGGCACCGCGGCGCTGTGCGCGCCGGATCGCGGCCCGCCGGCCGGTGGCCATGTAGGTGGTCACCGCCTTGATCGCCTCAGCGTGGACGTAGAACATCCGCTGGCGCCGCTTGGCGATCGCCGCGGCCACTGTGCCCTCGTAGTAGGTCTGTCGCAGTACGGCGTCCGGGACCTCGATGGTGAGCAGGCAGCCGCCCTCCCGTAGCCGTAACCCGCTCTCGAACAGCAGCTCGGCGAAGGCGGTGTTGCGGCCGCCGTTGCGGCCCCGCCAGCCCGTCTCCGGCAGTCCGGCGGCCGTGTAGCCGCGCAGCCCGATGTCGCGCCAGAGCCGGAACGTGCGCGGGGTCACCCACTTGACGTTCGCCGTGCGTACGTCCTTGGCGCTGTTGGCCGCCACCTCCACCACCGAACCGTCCCGAGCTCGGACGGTGAGCATCACGACCGGGCTGCGCCGCACATGACCATGGCCCACGGCCCAGTCGTAGAGCAGCTTGAACGCGGCCAGCTCCCGCTGCCACTTGGCTCCGCTGATCCGCGATGGGTTGTCGGTCGAGCGGCGCCGCCAAGCCTCGTAGTCGTCCAGGTCGTCGGGGTCGGCCTCGTCCCAGTTCTTGCTGCGGGACCACAAAAACGAGAAGAACAGCCGGTAGTCCTTGGCGTACGCCTGGCGTGAGCCGATCGCCAGCCGGGAGAAGCGGGACCGGCGGAAGAAGGCGGCCAGCCGCGGGTCGATCCTGCCTTGCGGATCGATCAGGATCGGCGTCTGGCTCTCGATGCTCAACCGGCGCTCGCGCGCGTCGATGTCCTGCCACTCATCCAGCAGCGGTAGGAAGCCATGCGGGATCACGGTGCCGCGAGAGGTCCAGTACAGATCCCACTGACCGCGGTACGCGTCGGATACGGCATCGGACGAGACATCCACAGGAGTCACTCAGGCACCGTAGACCTCATCCTTAGCAACACGCCTAGACCTTCCAGGGAAAAGCCGCCGCCTGGATTCAGTCTGCGGGCCGCCAGGCATCCGGACAGTGACAGCGCCCAGGACGAGTTCGATCGCCGGACTCGATCGGCCGCGGGCAAGAACGATGCTCGGGACAAAGGCGAACAGGGCGACGGCGGCTGACCATCGCCGCGCGCCGGGCACCGGCGGGGACCGCCTGAGCTGCTGAGCGAGATCATCCGCGGCGCGTTGGAGCGGCGGCTCACCTCGCACGCGGTTGCCGTGCGAGCTCGACGAGACTGCGGCGAATCTGCTGGGGGCGACCGCGACGCCGTGCTCAACGGGGCGATCCGCTCGGCACACCCCGGGCATCGATGATGAGCGACTCGCCGACGGCCCGCGATGATGAGCAGGAGGTGGACCCGTGACCGGGGCAACCAACAGGGTGGCATTGGTGACAGGGGCCAGCAGCGGAATCGGTGCGGCCACCGCGCGTCTTCTGGCCGCGCGAGGGATGCGCGTGGTGGTCAACTACCTCCGCAGCGGCACGGCAGCCGAGGACGTCGTGGCCGACATCGAGGCCGCAGGCGGCCAGGCCATGGCGGTGCAGGCCGACGTGCGCGAGGCGGCGGCGGTCGAGAGCATGATCGAGCAGGTCCAGGCGGCATGGGGCGGCATCGACGTGCTCATGCACAACGCGCTCACCCCGTACGTGATCAAGCCGTTTAAGGACATGACGTGGGAAGAACTGGGCGGGAAGCTCGACGACGAGATGCGTGCGGCGTTCGCGGTCACCAAAGCCGTCCTGCCCGCCATGACCGAACAGGGCTGGGGACGCATCATCTATCTCGGAACCGGCCTCAGCCGCCAGCCCAGGGAGGGCATGATCGCACTGGGCACGGCCAAGGCCGCACTGGCGCAGTTCGCCCGGTACGTCGCCCAGGAACTGGGCCCGCGGGGCATCACGGTCAACGTCGTCGAGCCCGGCCCGGTGGAGGACACCCGCATGGCGCGTGTGCTCGACGAGGAGCTCAAACAGCGGCAGGTGGCCGCTACCCCCCTGGGCCGCCTGGCGCACCCGGGCGACGTCGCCCAAGCGGTCGCCTTCTACGCCGGCGAGGACAACGCCTTCATGACCGGCACCACGGCCGCGGTCAACGGCGGGATGTCCATGTACTGACGCCCCCCTGTCCTCGCGGCCATACCGTCCCAGTCTGTCCGACGGCCGGACCGCATCCGGCACACCGTCACCTCAGCACCCACCACGGGCCGCAGCAACCGGGCCCGCGGCACGCGCGGGCGCATGGCGGTGACACGATCAAGGAAAAACGTTCATGTACACGATCGATCTCGCCTACGTCGGGCGGGGCCTGCACGAGGAACTGGTCGCCTACATCGCCGACCAGCAGGGCTACTACGCCGACGAGGGCGTGCACGTCGCGCTGCGCGACGGCTGCTCCTGGGACGAGGAACGGCTGCGCCACGGCGCCACCATCGGGCTCGCCCGGGCGCTGCTGTCCCGACTGGCCGATGGCATCCCCTGGGTCGCACTCAATGTCAACACCCACCGCCCGCTGTTCTGGTTCCTCGCCCGCCCCGGCCTGACCTCCTTGGCCGACCTGGCCGGCCGACGGCTGGCGGTACACGCCCCCCGCACCGCACCCGGCTGCTTCACCCGGATCGTGCTGCGCCAGGCCGGCCTCGACCCGGACCGCGACATCCACACCATCGTCCGCCCGCCCGGCGACTACGGCATGGACCTGCGCTGGCTGCACGACGGCAGGATCGACGCCGCCCTGGTCGGCAGCACCATGGCACCGGAGGCGATAGCCGCCGAGCACGGCTGGCAGGTGCCGGCCTGGGTCGGCGACCACTTCCAGATCCCCACCGTGGGCGTGGCCGTCGACCCCACCTACATCCACCCGGACGACCCCGCGGTCCAGGCCGTCGTACGAGCCCACCGGCGCGCCCTGCAGGTGGTCCACAACGAACCCGACACCACGGTGCGGCACATCCAGACGTTCCTCGGCCGACACACCGCAGACGAAGTCCGCGCCCACTACGAGACGTTCATCGCACCGTATTTCACCACCGACGGCCAAGCCGACCTCGCCGTCGGCGCCACCGCGATCACCGCGGTCGCCGCCGAACTCGGCGTCCCCGCCACCGTCACCGCAGCCGAGTTCTACCGCACCGCGACCACCAAACTCTAGTACTCCAGTGACACTCTGCGATCATGATTCGGATCTGCGCTGGTAGTGGCAGTGTCGCCAGGTGACGGCGGCGCCAGTCTGACCAGCGCAGGACGTCGCTGATCGAGTTGGGCCGGGTAGCACGAGCACGGCCGGCAGTCGGCGGATCTCGGGCAGTGTCAGCGCGATGCGGTCCTTGCCGCCGATCTGGCCCTCGTGCACATCCCCCGCAGAAGAAGGCAGATCTCGATCGCCACGCGGAATCCACTCAGATCCGCGGTCACAAAGTCCGGGCCGGCAGCGGAGGTGATCGCCGCGTGATGCGCCGCCTATGCTGCGGGCCACCTCCGTCACCGATCTCCCGGCTGACTCCGGCATTCCCGGCGCGTGACACAGCCGTGGGCGGACCGGCAGAATGTGCCGTCCGTTCCCGATCATGATGAGAGGGCCCATGAAACGCTGGATCACCCTGCTGGCCGCGACCCTGGTCTCCGCCGCGCTGGTCACCCCGCCCGCGCCCGCTCGGGCCGCCGTCGACCCGGTCTCCTCGCTGAAGAAGCAGATCGCCAAGCGTCAGGCGGTGCGGGTGGTGGAGCTGAGCGGTCTGTACCTCGGCCGCGACGAGGACATCTTCCAGGTGGAGAACCGCGGCGTCCTGGTGCTTGGCGGGGCAGGTGTGGGTGCGGCTGACATGACCCGTACTCTTCGCCCCGGTTTCCGGATGCGTGACCAGATGAAGGCGGGCGCCTGGGACGCGGCGAAGGTGGGGGCGGAGTCCAAGCCCAACCGCTCGATCGCGGTGGGCGGGCGGCTGTATCGGTCCGGCCCGCTGTACGCGCCCGTACTGCCCGAGGGCAGGACGTGGGCGGCGGCGGGCCGCAGGAGCGCCACCGCCGCGGCGTACGGTGACCAGCTGATCAATGTCTTCGAGCCTGCCACGTTGAAGACGCTGCTGGCCACGGCTTCCAGCAAGCGCCCCGACAAGTACGGATCCGACTTGAAGGCCACCATGTATCGGGGCACGATCACCTTCCAGCGGCTGCACGCGGTCTCCCCCACCTTCCGCGCCCTGATCGGCACCCGGTCCCTGGCGAGGGTCGGCGAAACGAAGATCAGCTGGATGCTGCATGTCGACGACGACAGGGGCCAAGCCCTCACCCTGAGCGCCAGCTGGCCCGTCTCCGGCGGCCGCCGGGCGGCGGTCTTCACCCAGTACCCCGGCCGGGACCACCCGAGAACGCTGGCCATGCGCGTCTCAGCTCCGCGTCCCGCACAGGTGGCCCCGGAATCGTCGCTGACAGGGGCGCTACCCCGCCCCAGCGCCCTGCTCGACCTGACCTTCTCGCCGAGCGCGTAGGCCGCCCGCCCGCCCCGAGCCTGCAGCGCACACCTTTCACCACTGACGCGGGCGAGCCACGCGGTGTCGGGCCGCAGCGGGGACGGGGCGGCGGTCGGGTTCCTGTCAAGACGACCTGGACGGGATCTCTAAGGGAAACGAGACCGGGTCCCGGACAGGTGTACACAACGTGGCGGCCCGCCGTCGGGTTTGGGCTTACTTGGATTCGACCCGTCCGAGCGGATTGGGGCCGGCCGTCAGCGCGTCACGCGCCGCCTGCCAAGCGGAATCCCCGGGGTAGAGCTCGGTGCGGAGGTAGGCCCAGGTGAGCCGGCCGACCGCGGCGACTCGCTCGGGGTTCTCGTCCGTGGTTTCGGCGACGTCATATCCAGAGATCCCGCCGAGCCCGTGCTCTGCGTCGAACAGGGTGAGCAGGGACTTGGGGCCCGGGGAGAGGAAGTACGGATCGGTGTGCCATTCCGCACCCCGAACCGTCAGGTGGACAGAGGTGTCCTTATCGCCGGCGACCACGAGCGCGGGCGTCGTCATCTCGGAGAAGTCCGTAGTCAAGAAGAAGGAATAGTTCTCGGCCACGAACTCGGTGACGGCATCGCCGCCTCTGCCGGGCGCGGCAAGCAGCACACCCGCCTTGATCCGGGGCTCGGCCAGGTTCGCTTCCGTTCCGTCGTGGGGATCGGTGAGCCGCGCGCCCAGCAGCAGGCTCGCGGTGTGCCCGCCCATCGAGTGCCCGGCCACGGCGACCTTGCTTCGGTCCAGGCGCCCGAGGAGTTGCGGGACGGCGGCCTCGAGCTCGTCGAGCTGGTCGAGGATGCGCTTCATGTCCTCGGCCCGCGATCGCCAGTACATCGGCGCCTCAGGGTCGTCAGAATTCAGGTTCAGCGTCTTCGAGCTCAGATGGGTGGGTTGGACCACGACGAAGCCGTGCGCCGCCCAGAAGTTGGCGAGTGGGGCGTAGCCGTTCAGCGAGGAGAGGTTGTTCGAGTAGCCCTGACCGTGCGAGAGAAGGATGATCGGCAGCTCGCCTCCGGTCATGGGCGCGGAGACTCGCACCTGCAGGTCCACGGCGCGGCCGGGAGCTGACAGCACTACCGGACTGACCGACAGGACAGGAGCAGGCGCACTGATCGCCTCGTCCGTAATCGCCATGGCTGATTCGCTCATAGGAAGATCTTCCTTGCTGTTTCGTGGGTGATGTAGCCGGGTTGACGCGCCGCAGGCCGCTGTCGAGCGTGCGTGGCGACAATGCGTGGTTTGGTTGACGGGCCCCTGCTCTGACATCATGAGCAAACGGAACCTTGTCCCGTTTGACGATATGGGACATTGTCCCGTTTAGCAACCCGGTAGTGGAGGGAACGGCGCGATGAACGACAGCGACCGGGGCGCAGGGCACGCAGCCCGGCCCAAACGGGCGGACGCCCGGCGCAACAAGGAGACTCTGCTCGACGCGGCGGCCGCGATCTTCGTCACGTCAGGCGTGGAAGCGCCGATCCGCGACATCGCGGCCAAGGCCAGCGTCGGGACGGCCACGATCTACCGCCACTTCCCGACGCGAGCGGATCTCATCATCGCCGTCTACCGGCACCAGATCGAGACGTGCGCCGAGGCCGGCCCGGCCTTGCTGACCAACGCCGATTCTCCGTTCGCAGCACTCCGTCAGTGGGTCGACCTCTTCGTTGATTTCCTGGTCACGAAGCACGGGCTCGCTAACGCGCTGCAATCGGACAGCAGCGGCTTCGACGCGCTTCACGCCTACTTCCTCGACCGCTTGGTGCCCGTCTGTGCGCAGTTGCTCGACGCCGCAGTCAACGCCGGCGAAATCAGGCCCGGGACGCACGCCTACGAACTGATGCGCGGCATCGGCAACCTCTGCATCGGACATGACAGCGACCCGCGCTATGACCCTCGCCGATTGGTCGAACTGCTCCTCCAGGGACTACAGCGACCGCAGTCATCCTGATGTCGACGACACCCGATGCTCGCGAAGTTGCTCTTGATCGGGGCTGTTCTTGAGATGCCTGAGCACGACGAGCAGACGGCCGAACAGGACTCAAGGATGTTCTGCGAGTCAGCAGCCGGCGGCTCCGGTGATGGCGTCGAAACTGAAGACATAGCCGGTGTCGCCGCCGCCATAGATGCAGCCGGCGGGGCTGTAGGCGTAGCCGTAGTTGTGGGTGTCTCCGCCGTTGACGCCCGTGTGTGAAAGAGGGTTGGGAAAACCGGGAAGATCACCCGGACTGCTCGCATGGGACGTGATAGGCCCAGCTGTAACAGAGGGTCTGGCCGAGGTATGTGCGATCTTCGCTGTAGAAGGGGAAGTAGGTGCGCACGTCATCGCTCAGCTTGATGGTCAGCGGTTGGAACACCACGCTGCGGGCACCTCCGGCGGGAAACAGATCGACCAGGCCGGGCTGCGGGTCCACGTAAGTGCCGGTCCCGTCGCCGCAGGCCACGATGGGCGGGTCGGGGGTCTTGTTGCCGACGATCGTGCAGACCCCGCTGTCGTTCGTGCCGTCCGCGAAGTAGCGCGGGGTGATGGCCAAGATACGGTAGGTGTCATCAGGGTGATGGCGGCGATGGAAGGCAAGAGAGGGTCATAGCTGTGTGGCCGTGCGGATCAGCCCGGCGAGGGCGAGGGAGCGGCTGTGCGCGGGCCAGGCGATGTGGGTGACGACGGGGGGTGCGTCGGTCAAGGGGACGGCGGTGTGCTCGGCCCATAGCCAGGCGCGGGCGGAGTCGGGGAAGACGGCCACGGTGCGTCCGAGGGCGATCAGCTGGGCCAGCTGCGTCTGGTCGTGGATCTCGGGGCCTGGGCCGGGTGGATACGTGCCGTGGCGGGACCAGCGGGCGAGCGGCAGATCGGGGATGTCGCTGACGTCGGCCAGGGACAAAGTCTTGTGCGCGGCGAGGGGGTGCCCGGCGGGCAGGATCGCGATCTGCCCCTCGGTCATCAGTTCCTCGCTGTCGAATCCGGCGAGGGAGTTGAACGGCGCGTGCATGAGCGCAACATCAGCGCGGCCATCGCGCAGCATTTCTTCCTGCTCACACGTGCCGCTCGGTAGCACCTCGATCTCGGCGGCGTCAGGCTCGGCCGCGTAGGCGTCGAGGAGCTTCTGCAGCAGCTCGTGAGACGCGGCGGCCTTCACTGCCAGCACCAGGCGGTTGCGGGGGTCACCTGGTCTGTCGGCGCCACCGGCGCGACGGGTGCGGCGAGCGGCGGCGGTGGTCGCGTCGAGGGCTGCGCGGCCCTCCTGCAGCAGTACCTCTCCGGCGCCGGTCAGGGAGACACCGCGGCGGTTACGTTTCAGCAGGGAGACGCCGAGGCGCCGCTCGAGTTGCTGGATCGCCCGGGACAGCGGTGGTTGGGCCATGCCGAGGCGCTCGGCGGCGCGGCCGAAGTGCAGTTCCTCGGCGACGGCCATGAAGTACCTCAACTCGCGGGTCTCCAAGGTGTCCACGGCCACACCATACCTCAGTGATACCTACCAGGTATGACAGGGCACTGTATCGGTGTTGGATGCGCCGCTCGTCCACGAGCGAACATCGACGGCATGAGCGAAACGAAGATCGCGCTGGTGACCGGCGCGAACAAGGGAATCGGGTACGAAATTGCGGCCGGGCTGGGCGCCCTCGGGTACCGAGTGGGCGTGGGAGCCCGCGACGATGCCCGGCGCGAGACCGCCGTTGAGAAGCTGCGCGCCGCCGGGGTGGACGCATTCGGGGTGCCGCTGGACGTGACCAGCGACCAGAGCGTCACCGATGCCGCGGAACTGATCGAACGGCAGGCCGGGCGCCTGGACGTCCTGGTGAACAACGCCGGTATCTCAGGAGAGACGGGGCCGGGGTGGGTGCAGGACCCGACCACGCTCGACCTCGACGTGGTCCGCACGGTCGTGGAGACCAACGTCATCGGTGTCATCCGGGTGACCAACGCGATGCTGCCACTGCTGCAGCGCTCGGCGTCGCCACGCATCGTCAACGTCTCCAGTGCCGTCGCCTCCCTGACCCGGCAGGCGGACCCGGACATCGAGATCGGCCCCATCATGGCGGCCTACTCGCCGTCGAAGTCGTTCCTCAACGCCGTCACCGTGCAGTACGCCCGGCAGTTCGCAGGTACGAACATCCTGATCAACGCCGCCTGCCCGGGCCTGGTTGCGACCGACTTCACCGGCTTCCATGGACCCCGCACTCCTGAGCAGGGCGCAGCCACGGCGATCCGGCTGGCCACGCTGCCCGACGGCGGCCCGACCGGTTCGTTCTTTGAGGACGACGGCGTCATCCCATGGTGACCCCGAACCTGTCGTGATCATGCCGTAAAGCCCTCGCATGCTCGACGCGACCGCGGATACCGAGCGGAGAAGACACGCGTCTTCGAGGTCGACCATCCCGCGACTTCGCGATGGAAACGCGAACTCCTCGCCGAAGCGGAAATCCCGCTCCCCGGCACCGTCTCGTTCGTCGCCGTCGACCTCGAGAACGAGCCGTTGACCGAGCAGCTCGTGGCGGGCGGGTTCGTCCCGTCCCGGCGGGCGTTCGTGAGCTGGCTGGGCGTCAGCATGTACCTCACCCGCGAGGCCATCGGCCGGACGCTCGGCATGCTCATCGCCCTCGCGCCCGGCACCGAACTCGTCCTGGACTACCTCGTGCCGGAGGAGTTGCGCGACGAGGCGGGCAGGCAGTACGCCCAGGCCATCGCGGGGGCCGCCGCCCAGGGAGGCGAGCCCTGGGTCTCCTTCTTCAGCCCCGAGGAGATGGCCGCCCTGCTGGGTGCGTACGGGTTCGAGGTGGTCGAGCAGGTAAGCCAGCGCGACCCCGCGCCCTGAGTCGCGGTCGCGTTCTCGACGATCGGGATCCACCCAGCTCGGCAGCGCGCATCCGATACTGCTTCGGCGACGTGCGCGAAAAGGCGTGCTGGGCGATCAGGCCTCTCCGGCCTTCTGTGCGAGTGCCGCCTCGCGTTCGAGTGAGATATCCCGTAGAAGCGCAGTGTCCTGGTAGAACGAACGCTTCTTAGTGATCTTGCCGTTCGTCACGTCGACCAACTCGAGAACGGTCATCCTCCACAGGTTGGCGTGGATATCAGTGCCACTGTTCGTGGCCACCACCACGCGAGTGGGACCGTCGGCAATGAGCCCGTCAATGCTGATGGCCGGGATGTCCAACCCGGTCAGCTCGTGCATCCGATGCCGCGCCGGCCCGATGGCGGCTCCCCTGTAGACGCCGCTGTCGGGGTGGCCCCAGTTCAGCTCGATCTCCTGCTCGTCGGTCAGCTCTTTGATCGTTGCGAAGTCCGGGCCGCCGGGTCCTCGGAGAACGGCTTCTTGAACTCCTCCCCGGCCTGAAGGCCGGAGATTCTCCCGTCGCGCCGCGGTTAAGCGGCGCGCGGGGGTTGACGCTTCGCAGACCGGGCAGCCCCGAGGTCTCCACGTCCTGACACCGGCATTCCGACGGCGTTTTTGATATTGATCGCGGCGTTGGTGTCGGCATGCCCGACCCAACCGCACGCGGGGTTGGCGCAGGCGTA
>NZ_JBFAMX010000328.1:0-10990 GCF_040659615.1 Nonomuraea sp. NPDC049784 | reverse complement strand
GCCGGGGCCGAACGCCTGCTCCAGATCCCTGATCAGGTTGTCGGGGGGAGTGTCGCGCAGCGCGCTGATCTGGGCCTGCACGGAGACGTCCTGGCCGACGGGGGTGCGCGGCACGAGGCTGTCGGGTGCGACGGAGTAGCCGGGAGCGGCCAGCGGGCGCACGGCCTCGTGGCCGAGCGGGCCGACCCGCGAGGCGATCGCCCGCCGCCAGAGTTCCGGCAGGCCCCGGCGGCGGTCGGCGAGGGCGTCGGCGATCATGGCAAGGACGGTCAGATTGGGCGAGATGGAGACGTACAGCTGGGGTGTGGAGCGCACGCGCAGCTCGCTCCACACCTTGGTGCTTGTGACTTGAGCCCCCACAGGTAAGGACTGTAGACAGACAGGACATCGCCGGAGGAATGCTTCAACTATGCTCGAACCATCCATTGGGGATGATCTTCTGGCTACGTGATGCGGATGCTCCGGATTTTGTGGACGCGCGTCTGCCGCCTTGGGATCAAGTTCATGACATGTCCTCTATGTGGTGCTGTTCTCTGGTTTATGCGTAACTTACGGCCCTCCACTAACTTTTCACTTAAAAGGTTCTTACAGCCCCTTGATCACCACTGGACCCTCATGTCACTGCGTCCACACGACGCTGCGCGGGGCGGGGCGTCAATCTTGCATCTGAGGTCAAGAGATCGACCCCCGCGAGTGGGTTTTTCCACCCGGACCAGTGGCCGGTGCCCCGGCCGGGATGGAAGGCTTCCCGCAGCCGCCCCGGTCATCCTGCGAAGGGGGCAGGGGCGGATACCTCCGCAGTGCACTGGAAGGAGTGCGGCATGACTCAAGACGCGGGCCGCGTCGCGGCCAAGCGGATCAACGACCACGTGGAGGTCATCCACGTGGACAACCCCGACAAGGTGCTGGAGGTCCCGCGCCGCGACTGGGAGGCGTTCACCGCGGCGGTCAAGTCGGGTGCGTTCGACCTTGAGACGCTCCACCGGGAGGCCGAGGAAAGCGCGGCCTGACCTTCTCCGCTGCACGAAAGGCGCCCGCTCTCAGCGCAGTGGAGCGGGCGCCTCTGCGTGGGAAGATCAGCCGCGGCCCGTCCAGTACGCCTTGGCGCGATCCCACGCCGCCGTGCCGACCGCCCGTCCCAGGGCACGGCCCTGCAGGTCACCCGGGCGGAAGTGGATGCCGCCGTACCGACGTGACATCCCGGCCTCGTCGGCGGCCTCCGTGAACGTGGGCCAGCGCAACGTCACGTCCTGCGCCGGCGTCACCCCGGGCTCCACCTGCGACGAACCCTTCGCGATCACTGCTTGCTCGCCGAACGTGTCGGAGCCGGTGAAGCGCTTGAGCACCTCGGCCGCCGCCGCGCTGAACGTGCTGTGCCCCGAGACGTACTCGGCGAACGGCGGCGTCGGGAACGTCGGCGCCTGATAAGGAACCCACGAGGCCCCGTCGATCGTCCGGCCGCCCCAGGTGGGGATCTGCTTCCCCCGGTACAGGAAGCGGATCGCGGTGATCGGGCGGGCCGAGTCGTGGTCGCGCTTGACCTCCCACGAGGCGATCCCGGCGTCCATGACCGAGTTGGCCAGCGCGAAGAACATCTTCGCATCCTGGTCGAGGCTGTGCTGGTCGCGCGCCGAGATCCGCTGCGCGAACAGGCACCAGTGCCCGGGCGGCGTCTCGCTGTTGGGGCCGTCGGCCCAGTATTCGGCGATCGCCTTCTGCCGGTCGGTCAGCGAGGCTGTGCCGGAGACGATTTCGGCGGCCTGCTTGCTGAAGCCGGACGAGGGATAGGCGTACGGCGCGGGCACACTGTCGGCGAGGTCGCGGGCGGCGCCGCTGAAGGAGGCCACACGACCCCAGTGCGGGGCGAGGAACGGCGGTGTGACCAGCGCACCTGCCCGGTTGACATATGTGAGTGGCGCCCACCGGCCGGGCTCGGCGAGGGAGGTCAGTGGATCGGAGACCACTACAGGCGCGTTGACCGGCGCGTACCCGGTGGTGTCCGCGTAGCCGCCGAACTGGTTGGAGCCGTCGGCGTGCCGGTGGTCGAGCACCGCCTGGCACGCGGTCACGCCCGTCTGGGCCGGGCGGCTCGATGGGTCGGCCGGGTCGTAGCCCAGCTCGGCCATCAGCGCGTCGAACGCGGCTCGCTGCGCCGGATAGAGATCGACCGCGGCGAGGTGGGCGGCGAAGCTGATGGCCTCGGCCTTGCCGGCCTCGGTGCGCTCCGGCGCGGGCCGCCGCAGCGAGCCCCCCAGCCGGGTGCCGACGGCCACCGGGTCGTAGGCGGCCCAGGCATCGTAGGCGCAGGTCTGCACGATCGCCAGCGCCCTGGCCGCCTGCGGCGGCCCCAGCGTGCCGCCGCGCACCGCCGCCAGCAGCGCCTCGTTCCACCTGACGACCACGTTGGGGCTCGTCGCCTGCGCGGGTAAGGCGGGCAGGACCAGGGCGGTCGCGCTCATCAAGGCGAGCGCGACCGCGTGGGACGAACGTAAGACCTTGAGAAAGGGCATGGCATGGCTCCTCGTGTCGGCAGGCCCCCGGTGGGTCCGGGCAGGGACGTGACGATTCCATGTGCGAACATATTTTCGAACTGTCCTCGCGGTGATAGTCGCCTTCCCCGTGCGGCTCGATATCTCCGAAAGTTTCGGAATTATCCCGAAATATTCTTGACGGCTTTTGAGAGCGGCATTTAGAGTCCGAATCCGATGATCTGAATGAGCTTGCGAAAGTTTCACAAGGGGGCGCCATGACATCAGTGAACGCGCCGGGCCTCGCGCCCTGGCGGGACAGCGCACGGACGATCGACGAACGCGTGGAATCCCTCCTGGCGGAGATGACGCTGGAGGAGAAGGTCGCGCAGCTCGGGTCCGTCTGGCTCCAGGACGGCGGGGAGGGCAACGTGGCGCCCCTGCAGGACCGGTTCAAGCCCGCGGAGACGCTGGACGAGCAGCTGAGCCACGGGCTGGGCCACCTCACCCGCGTCTACGGCACCGCGCCGCTGTCATCCGCCGAGGGCGCGGCCCGTTTGCGCGAGCTTCAGGAGCGGGTGGTGGCGTCGAACCGCCTGGGCATCCCGGCGATCGCGCATGAGGAGTGCTTGACGGGATTCGCCACGTTCGGGGCGACGGCGTATCCGACGCCGCTGGCGTGGGCGGCGACCTTCGACCCTGAGCTGGTCGAGCGGATGGCGTCGGCGATCGGCGCGGACCTGCGGGCGGCGGGGGTGCATCAGGGGTTGTCGCCGGTGCTGGACGTGGTGCGGGACTATCGGTGGGGGCGGGTGGAGGAGACCCTCGGTGAGGATCCGCACCTGGTGGGCCGGCTGGGCGCGGCCTACGTACGCGGCCTGGAGGGGGCCGGGGTCATGGCCACGTTGAAGCACTTCGCCGGGTACGCGGCCTCCCGCGCCGCCCGCAACCACGCCCCGGTCAGCATCGGGCCGCGCGAACTGGCCGACGTGATCCTGCCGCCGTTCGAGATCGCGCTGCGCGAGGGCGGCGCCCGCTCGGTCATGTGCTCCTACACCGACCTCGACGGCGTCCCCGTCGGAGCCAGCGCCGACCTGCTGCGGCGGCTGCTGCGCGACGAGTGGGGGTTCGAGGGGACCGTGACGTCCGACTACTGGTCCATCCCGTTCCTGGCCTCCATGCACCAGGTGGCCGAGGACGCCGCGGAAGCCGGCGCGGTGGCGCTGCGCGCGGGCGTCGACGTGGAGCTGCCCGAGACGATCTCGTACGGCGCGCACCTGGTCGCCGGCGTCCGCGCGGGCCGGGTGGCCGAGGCGGTGGTCGACGAGTCGGTACGCCGGGTCCTGCGCCAGAAGATCGAGCTCGGCCTGCTGGACGGCGGCCCGCTCGTCCCGGAGGGCCCGGACGGCGTCGATCTGGACAGTCCGCGCAACCGCCGGATCGCCTCCGAGATCGCGGCACGGTCCATCGTGCTCCTGAGCAACCCCGACGGCCTGCTGCCCATCGGCCCCGGCACGACCGCCCGGCTGGCGATCATCGGCCCGTGCGCCGACGACCCGCGTACTCTGATGGGCTGCTACGCCTTCCCCAACCACGTGCTCGACCGTTACCCGGAGCACGGCATGGGGCTGCCGGTCGCGTCCGTAAGGGAGAGCGTCGAGGCCGAGTTCCCCTACGCCGAGGTGCGGTATGAGAAGGGGGCCGACGTGGCGGGCGGCGACGGGTCGGGCATCGCCCGGGCCGCCGAGGCCGCGGCCGAGGCGGACCTGGCGCTCGTGTTCGTCGGTGACCGGGCCGGGCTGTTCGGCGGCGGCACGTCGGGCGAGGGGTGCGACGCGCCCGACCTGCGGTTGCCCGGCCTCCAGCCGGACCTGGTGGAGGCGGTCCTGGCGACCGGCACCCCCACCGTCCTGGTCGTCGTGTCCGGCAGGCCGTACGCGCTCGGCGCGTACAAGGACCGGGTCGCCGCCGCGGTCCAGGCGTTCTTCCCCGGCGTGGAGGGCGGGGCCGCGCTGGCGGGCGTGCTGAGCGGCCGGGTGAACCCGTCGGGCCGCCTGCCCGTGCAGGTCCCCGGCACGCCCTTCGTCAATCCGTCCACCTACCTGCAACCGCCGCTCGGCGGCAAGACCGACGGCATCACGGTGCTCGACCCCACCCCGGCGTACGCGTTCGGGCACGGGCTGTCGTACTCCGCCATCGAGTACGCGGCCTTGGCGACGGACCGGGCCGAATGCCCCACCAGCGGCTCGATCGAGGCCCGGGTGACGGTCCGCAACGCCGGGGCCAGGCCCGCCGAGGAGGTGGTGCAGCTCTACGCCTCCGACCCGGTCGCGCAGGTCGCCAGGCCGGTCGTCCAGCTCATCGGGTTCGCCAGGGTGGCGCTGAAGCCGGGGGAGGAGCGCGTCGTGGCGTTCGACGTGCCCGCGGACGCCTTCTCTTACACCGGGCTCGGCCTGCGCCGCATCGTCGAGCCGGGAACGATCGTGCTCGCCGCCGGGCCGTCGGCGGCAGAGCTGTCGTTGCGCGCGGACATCCGGCTCACCGGCGAGACCGTCGCCCTCGGCGCCAGGCACCGACTCACCACCGAGAAGACGCTGGGACATTGATCCGGGGCGGGATTCCCGTGAGGTCGCGCGACCTCGGCGGGACGGGCTGGGGGCTAGGGGAGGCGTAGCTCGGCGAACACGCCGCGGTGGTCGGTCCTGGGCACGTCCACGATCTCGACCCGCCGCACGGCCACGCGCCGGTCCGCCAGGACGTGGTCGATGGAGATGATGGGCGGGATCGCCCGGAGGTTCGGCCAGGTCGGGGTCAGGCCCTTGCCCGCCTGGTCGGCCGCGTCCACGTAGCCGCGGTCGAGCAGGTCGCGGAAGGCGCGATGGTCGAGGCCGGCGTTGAAGTCGCCGGCCAGCACCCGGACGGTGGCAGGCGACGGTGAGGGGAGCGCGCGCAGGGCGGCGTTCCACTCCGCCTCCATGCGGCCGAGCGGCGGGTTGGGGTGGACGGCCACGAACTCGACCTTGCCGCCGCCGGGCAAGGTGACGGTGGCGGCGGGCATGTTGTGGCCGATCGGTGTGAACAGGCCCGTCAGCTCCGTCACCGGGTGTCTGGCGAAGATGCCGCTGCCGGTCGCGCCGAAGTCGGCCTGCAGCACGCGGTACGGCATGAGCTGCTTCAACCCGGCCGCGTCCAAACGCTCGGCCTCCGCCGGGGTGAGCTCCAGGGCGCTGAACACCTCGACGTCGAACCTGCGTACCAGGTCGACCACGGTCTGAGCGTCGCCCCGGCCGAACAGGTTGATCGCCAGGACCCGCAGCGGCGCGCCGCTCGCGGGCGGCTGCTCGGAGCCGAAGGCCCGCGGCGTCACGATCGACACCATCACCGCGCAGACGAGCGCGGCGGCCAGCGCGGCCGGGCGGTTGCGCCTGAGCAGCGACAGGATCGCGGTCAGCGCCGCGAGGCCCGCCCCGATGGGGGTCACGGTCATGAGCTGGGTCAGGAACGAGCCGGTCTCCAGGCCGCCGGCCCTGATGATGGCCCAGAGGGCCAGCAGCGTGACGACGGTCCAGGCCGGCCATGGCCTGCGACGCTTCCGCGGGGCCGCTGGATCGGCCGCGGCGGGCCGCCCCGCCTCGACCGTCGCGTTCGCCCCGCCCTGTTGATCCACGGCTTGAACCTTAGACCGCCGTGGAGAACGTCGCGCCGCGCCCTCAGCGGGCTCTCAGCGTTCGCACGGCTGAGGGGTCAGTGCTTGCGGCCGACCCCGGCGTACATCCAGGTCGCGGGGTCGTCGGCGAAGAGCGGCGTGTCACGCCAGTCGGGGGCCGCCACGAGCCCGGGCTCGATCAGGTCGAACCCGTCGAAGTAACGCGCGATCTGCTCGCCCGTCCTGGGCGTCCTGTGCATCGCCTGGTGGCTTGCGGCCGCCAGGTAGGTGCCAGCGGTCTCCTTGGGCACGAAGTCCAGCGTCAGGTGGCTCAGAACGAGGTAGCTGCCCGAGGGCACGGCCGCGGCGAACGTCTTGACCAGCCCGGCCGGGTCGTCATCGTCGGGGATGTGCATGAGGATCGCGACCATCATCAGCGCGATCGGCTGCGTGAAGTCGAGCGTGGCCAGCACGTCGGGGTGCTCGAGGATGCTCCGCGGGTCGCGCACGTCGGCCTCGATGTAGGCCGTCCTGCCCTCCGGCGTGCTGTTCAGCAGCGCCCTGGCGTGCGACATCACGATGGGGTCGTTGTCGACGTACACCACGCGGGCGTCCGGCGCCTCCGCCTGCGCGACCTGGTGCGTGTTGCCCTGACTCGGGATGCCCGTGCCGAGGTCGAGGAACTGCCGGATGCCGAGCTGGGTGAGGTGGCGCACGGCCCGGCCGAGGAAGGCCCGGTTGTTCCTGGCGCTCTCGCGCACACCCGGCACCGCCGCCATGGTCTGCTCGGCCACTTTGCGATCCGCCTCGAAATTGTCCTTGCCGCCCAGCCAGTAGTCGTAGACGCGGGCCGAATGGGGGACGTTGGGGTTGATGCCGTGAGGAGCGGTCACGATCACGATCTTATGACATCCGGTCGAGCGCGCGTCAGATGGCCGTGACGCGCGCTCGAGGTGCGGTCAGGTGCCCGTGACGATGTCCAGCCGCCAGGCGCTCAGGATCCCGGCCGTGGCGTGCGACGGGGAGAGGTCGCTCACCCGCAGCGTCCACCCGCCTCCCGCCGGCTGTCCCACCAGCGGCGTCACGGCCGACGGCGGCTCGGTGGCGTACTCCAGCAGCTTCGAGGTGTCCAGGGCTGCCATGTGCGACAGGACGATGCGCCGGCCGGTCGGCGAGTGCAGCACGATCCGCAGGTCCTCGGGGTGGTTGTGGTCGAGGTCGATGAGGACCTTCAGCGTCCGTACGGTCCCTTCGGCCTCGATCGTGATCGTGTCGGCCACGCCGTGCGGATCGCTGTCGGGGATGCGCAGCGCCGGGCGCGACACCGAGCTGAACGCGGCGCCGTTCACCCCCACCGGGCCCGCCTTGAAGCGGATGGTCTGGCCGGGGTCGCTGATCGCCGACAGGGTCAGCCCCGACTCGGCTCCGCTCCACAGCAGGCTGGCGGGCACGGTCGAGTGTGACAGCGCCGTGCCGTCCACCCGGCCGTACAGGTCGCGGCTGTCGCCCATGTTGAGGTTGTTCTCCAGGTCGAGGTGGCCGTCGGCCTGCAGCAGCGCGATCTGGTAGTGGTGCAGCGGCGTCCCGTCCTGCAGCTCGTTGGTGCCGCGGGTGTCGCAGTGGTACACGGCCAGGCCGCCGGCCGGCAGCTGCAGGTCAAGGCCGAGCTTGGAGCGGTTCTCCACCAGGAAGTACTCCTCGTCCGTCCCGGTTGAGTAGCGGAACGCCCTGCGGTAGTCGCCGTGCTCGGCCTGGAACACGCCGCCCCGGCTGAGGTCCACCTTCTCGGGACACCAACCGGCGAGGTCGCGCAGGTAGGCGCAGACGGCCGCGGGCGTCTTGCCGCCGTTCAGGTGGTTGCCGGCGCTCATCAGGCAGTACAGGCCGAGGCCCGAGCTGGCGAAGTCGTCGCCGTCGCGCTGGCCGTAGTCGTACAGGTCGGGGAAGCGGCACAGGAGATGGCCCGTCTCGTGGCAGAACGTGCCGATCGTGAGCTGCTCGGGGCCCTCGCCCATGCTCGTCACCAGGTAGAAGTGGGTGCGCATGTCGCCGAACTCCAGCTCGATGACGCTGTTGTGCGGCCACAGCACGCTGTCCTTGATGTACTGCGTCTTGCCGGCGTACATGACGATCAGGGCGTCCACGACCTTCTGGCCGAGCGAGTCGTACCGGGTGAGGTCGACGCCCGAGTCGACGGCCGCCTGCAGCGCCTCCGGGACCAGCACGTCGTGGTTGTCGGGGTTGGCGTAGAAGGTGATGTCGTGGCTCATCCTGAACGGGCCCACGACGTCGTTGGTGAAGTCCAGCAGGCCGCTCGACATGGTCTTGTAGTACTCGTTGACCGAGCACGCGTTGCCGTTCTCGTGATAGCCGGGGGCGTTGAGCAGCGCGTCCACCTGCGCCGGGGCCACCGTCGTGGCCTGGTCGGGGAAGTCGACGAGGATGGTCAGGCCGCGTACGGTGCCGACGCTGAGCCTGCGGCCCTCCAGCAGCCCGCCCCTCGGCCCGAACGTCAGCGCTGAGTCCTCCGCCGCCTCGGCCGAGAGCGTGCCGGGCCTGCGCCGCCGGTGCGCCTCGGCCATGACCGGACCCGACTCGCGCAGGTGGCGAGGCACGCCGCCGGGCGCGTCGTGGGAGTCGGCCCTGACCCCGGTGGACTGGAACCGCCCGTCCTTGAGGTCGGCGTAGCAGTAGCCGCCGGCGGAGGCGTCGTAGACGGCGGTGTAGCCGTCGAGGGTCTCGTAGCGGGCGTAGTGCTCGTCGCCGAACACGACGAGCCGCACCTCATCGCCCTCGGCCTGGGTGAAGCTCAGCGTCTCTCCGAATATGGCGCTCATCCGAGCCCTCCGGTGTCCAGTGTGGGAGATTTACTCCGATCGTCACCGAGGGCAGGTGGACCCGCCTGAGTACACCCGTACTCAAGCCGTGACGTAGTCGGCGATGATCACTGTGGCGTCGTCCTTGGGCTCGGCCGCGGCCATCTCGTCGTACAGCCGGTCCAGGCATGCGCCAGGTGACGCGCCGCAGCTGAACAGCTCCTTCATGCGCGCCGCGCCGAGCGCCCTGATCGCGCCGTCCGAGACGATGACGACGCGGTCGCCGGGCCGGAGCGGAGCGGCGCCGACCTCGGGGTTGAGCGCGGACGGCAGGCCGAGCCCGCGCAGCAGCGGGCCGTCGTCGAAGGAGTGCGACGTCGTGAGCGGCTGCGGCTCTCCGCCCTTCGCGCAGTGCCAGATCGCGCCGTTGCCGACATGTGCGAACCGCAGGCACGGGCTCTCACCGGGATCGAGGACGACCACGTCCAGGGTGCTGACCAGGTCGTGCGCCGAGCCGCTCCGCAGGGTCGCGGTGCGCACGGCGCGGTGCGCGATCTGCGCGCACTCGTCGAGGTCCTCCTGGTACTGCGGCCTGGCGGCGACCACCGCGCCCAGCGCCAGGGCCGCGGCCGTGTGGGCCGGCTCGCCGCCCGCACCGTGGGCCGCCGCGACCAGCCGCTCCTGGATGACGTACGCATCCGACGGCCGGCCGCGCGAGCCCGTGTACGTGCCGCCCGCCGCCACCAGGCGCGGCCGTGCGACCGGCATGCCGGACGGCCAGTTCCCCTGCCGGCCGCGGACCGTCATCACCGACAGACAGCCGGCCAGGATGGAGATCACCAGGAAGGTCATGAGGTCCCCTCTCGTCGCATCGTCGCGACCCGCAGCCAGTACACGCTCATGTGAGGAGACGCGGCTGACGGCTGATCGGCCGTCGTAGCGGATGACGGCCGATCAGCCGTCATGCCAGCGAGGCGCATGGCGGTCACGGTGCGATGAGGCGGTGAACGCCGCGAGGAGTGCCGGACGGAGGAAACGACCATGCGCCACATGTCTCCACCTGCCTCCGCAAAAGGGCTGTATTCACAACGTGCTCACTCATACCGGATGCGTTATTGTGAAGCCCGTCTTGTGCTCTCATCACGAGCAGGCGGCCCATGTCTCACTCCGGCTCCACGAGATACGACTCGGCGGCCAGGCACATGGAGCGGACCATCGCCCGCACCTGTGCGGGGGCGCGGGGCGTGGTGGGCCTCGTGGCGGTCGGGGCCGCGATCCTCGCCGCCGTACCGCCGGTGTCCGCGGCGTGGCTGGCGCCCTCGCTGGCGATCGACCTCGTGTGGACCGGGCTTTTCCTGCGCGTGGCCCGGCGCAGGGAGCGGATTCCCGCCTGGCTCGTGGCGGGTGACGCGGCCATCACGGTCACGCTCTGCCTCGCACAGCGCCATCTCGTCGCGGGGGCGGCGCTCGACGGGGGATCCAGCTGGATCGCGGGGCTGGTCACGATGACCATCGTCGTCTCGGGAGTCGCGTGGCGGCCTTGGGCGGCGGTGCCCGCCGGACTGGTCGTGGCGGTGGCGTACCTGACCGGGATGCGGCTGGCCTCCCCGTACCAGGATGTGGCCGGGACGCTGGGGATCCACCTCGTGCAGATCCTCGCCATCGCGGTGCTGATGACGCTGCTGCGCCGCTCCGCCGCCTCGGCGGACGCGTTCCTGCGGGACAGCGCCCGCGCCGAGATCGCGCTCATCGTCGACCGGCTGCGGCGCGAGGACGAGCTGCGCCAGGTCGGCAGCGTCCACGAGACGTCGCTGCACACGCTGACGATGGTCGGGCTGGGCACGTACGAGCGGCCCTCGCGCACGCTGCGCCGCCAGGCGGCGGCCGACCTGGCGGCGCTGGAGAAGCTGCGCGACAGGCCACGCGCCCGGTACGCGCCCATCGCCCTGGACGCCCTGCTCGACGAGGTGGCGGGGCGGGCGCCACGACGTAAGGTCATTCGGCAGCGGAGAACAAGGATTGGCTACCGTCTCGGTGTCACAAAACGGCGCGGCCCGGCG
>NZ_JBFAMX010000327.1:0-11000 GCF_040659615.1 Nonomuraea sp. NPDC049784 | reverse complement strand
GGCCGCCATGACCGGCGTCCACGGAGTGTTCAGCGTCCAGCCGGGAGTGCTGGGCGCCGCGCCGGTGCCGTACGACGACGAGATCGCCTGGGGGTGCGCCATCGCCGACGCCGCGCTTGCCGCCGGCGCGGCTCACCTGGTGTTCTCGTCGGTGGCGGGGGCCCCGCGCAGCGAAGGCGTCCGCGCGTTCGAGCCCAAACTGCGGATCGAACGCCACCTTCACCGCATCGGCGCGCCGGCGACGATCCTGCGGCCGGTGTCGTTCATGGACAACTACGCCGATCCCGCGTTCGGGCTCGGCTCCGGCGCGCTGGCTACGCCGTTCGCGGCCGACGTCCCCGAGCAGCTCATCGCGCTGGCGGACATCGGCGTCTTCGCCGCCCTGGCCTTCGACGACCCCGCGGGCTACCTCGGTCAGGCCGTCGACATCGCCGGCGACGAGCTCACCCCGCCCCGGATCGCGCAGGCGCTGAGCCAGGCCCTCGGCCGTGCCGTCCCGTACCTCCCGGTCCCGCTCGAGGCCGTCCGGGCGCAGAGCACCGCGTACGCCGAGGCCGTGGACTTCCTCAACCGCGAGGGCGGCTACGGCGCCGACCTGGCCCGCGCCCGGGAACTCCACCCGGGCCTGCTGACCTTCGACCGCTGGCTGGCCACCGGCGGAGCGGCGCGGATCGCGACCCTCATACCCGCGGAACAGCTCTCGTCGTGACCTCCCTGTACGCTTCAGGCCGTCAGGCGGCGCGGGACCGCCGGACGACCTTGCCCGGGCCGGCCGGCGTCTCCCGCGATACGCCATCGGTCCCGAGCCGCGAGTTGCGGACGCGCCACGACCTCCGCCACTCACCGTGCCGGGCGGTAGGAGATGCCGGTCCGGCGCGCGGAGCCTCTTGCAGCACGGGATCGCGGTTCTCGCCCCCGTGACGGCAACGCCCCGAGTCTGGGGAGAAACCGGCCGCAGGAAGGCTTCCGCCTGGTCGGACCGGGCTCACGGGGTCTGGTTGCGTACGGCGTCGAGCAGCAGGCGGAGGGCGGGGCCGGGCGGGCCTGGTGACACGGCGAGGGAGGTGGTCACCCGCACCCCGGCCAGGGGACGTAGGGCCACGCGGCGGACCGGGACCATGTCCGCGGCGGCTTGGTAGAGGATGGTCCAGGAGGCCGGGCCGGTGCCGATCTCGGCGATGGTGTCCTGGATGTTGGTGAACGCGGGGCCGGGTCTCGGCTCGAATCCCGCCTCGCGGCAGGCGGTCATGAGCAGGTCGTGCAGCGGCGGGTTGTGCGCGCGGGGCGCCAGCCGGAGCGGCAGGTCCGCGAGGTCGGCCAGGTCCACGGCGGGTTTGCCCGCCAGCGAATGTACGGCAGGCAGCACCACCACCAGGGGGTCACGCCACACGGGCAGCAGTTCGAGGCCGTGCGCCTCGTCGACGGCCCGGACGAAAGCGGCGTCGAGCTCTCCCGTCCGTACCGCTGTGAGCCGTTCGTCGTGGGGCAGCGCGCGGAGCCGCACTTGGAGTCGTGGCGCCAGTTCCTGCAACACTTGGCCGAGCCGGTCACCCAGGCCTTGGCTGGTGCCGAGGTGCAGCACCCCGTCACGGCCGGTGGCGATGTCCGCGGCGATGCGGTGGATGCGTTCCTCGGCGGCCAGCAGGGCGCGGGCTTCGGGAAGCAGGCGATCACCCGCGCCGGTCAGCCGGATCCGCCTGCTGGACCGATCGAAGAGCCGGACCCCGAGTTCGCGTTCCAGCCGCGCGACCTGCTGGCTCACCGCGGGCTGGACGATCTGCAGCCGCTCGGCCGCGCGGGCGAAACCGCCCTCGTCGGCGACGGCGACGAAGTACCGCAGCTGCCTGATCTCCATGACGTCCTATCACGATCGGTGATACATCGGCAGGGAAAGCGCGTCTGGATGCGGGTCTGTTCCCGCGCTTGGCTGGGACGCATGAAAACAGTGATCAACACACCGGAGGGCGCGGTCATCGCGGAGGCCGAGGAGCCGGTGCCCGCGCGGGACGAGGCGCTGGTCGCGGTGCGGGCGTTCTCTGTCAACCGTGGCGAGCTGGCCTTGCTGAAGACCCGCACCGGCGGCTGGCGTCCCGGCCAGGACGTGGCGGGCGTGGTCGTGGAGGCGGCGGCCGACGGGTCGGGGCCGGCGCCGGGCACGCGGGTGGTCGCCCTGGTGGAGCAGGCGGGCTGGGCGGAACAGGTCGCGATCCCCACCGGGCGGCTGGCGGTGGTGCCCGATGAGGTCGGCTTGGAGCAGGCGGCGGCGCTGCCGCTGGCCGGGCTGACCGCGCTGCGTACCCTGCGCGAGGGCGGTGACCTGCTGGGACGCCGTGTCCTGATCACCGGGGCGAACGGCGGCGTGGGCCGGTTCCAGGTCGAACTGGCCGCGCTCGGAGGCGCCACCGTGACCGCGGTGGCGCGGCAGGCCGGCGAGCTGATCGCGCTCGGCGCCCACGACGTCGTGGCCGACCCGGGGGCGGCGGCCGGGCCGTACCACCTGATCGTCGAGTCGGTCGGCGGTGCGTCGCTGGCGGCGGCGCTGGGCAAGGTGGCGCCCGGGGGCACGATCATGCTGATCGGGGCCAGCAGCGGAGAAAAGACCCCGATCGATATCTACGACTTCATCGGTCACGAAGGGGCGCGGATCGTCAGCCACCTCTCATACGCCCACCCAGAGCCGCCCGCCGTCGGCCTGGAGGTCCTGGTCGGGCTCGTCGCGGCCGGGCGGCTGCATCCGACGCTCGGGCTGGTCGAGGACTGGTCCAAGCTGCAGGACGTGCTTGCCGCGTTGCGCGACCGCCGCGTCTCCGGCAAGGTCGTCCTCACCCTGTGACGATGCAGGCCAGGCTCACCCTAGGGTGCTGCCGGATGGGCGTCGTGCCCGCCGTCCAGAGGTGCGTTCGGCGATGAGGGTCGTGCCGCCTTCAGCGCTGGGCCTCTGCCGGTGGAGGCTGCCCGGTGGTCTGGTGCAGGTGTTCGGCGAAGAACGCGTCGATGCGGCTCCACGCGTCGTCGGCGGCCTCCTGCCGGAACCCGGCCTTGGCGAGGATCCGCGTGATGAGCAGCGGCTTGTGCCTGTTGAGGAAGCCATGTCCGGCTTCGGGGTATTCGCGGACGTCATGCGGGACGCCGAGGCCGGTCAGTGCCTTCTCCAGTCGGACGGCGGCGCCCCGCAGGCTGGCGTCGCGCCCGCCGTAGCTCGCCACGACCGGGCCGATCACTCCGATGCGGCCGGTGCAGTCCGCTCGTCCGGCGAGCCACGTCCGTGCGGACTCCAGCTCGTCGAAGCTCCGCCCGCGCTGCGCGGACAGCTCCCGGAAGGAGCGCATGCTTCACCGGAGTCGACGTGCAGCACCCCCGGGCCGGCGGAACGCGATGTCAGAGATTCCGGGCCGGGGACCACTCGCGTGGTCCTGCTGCCTCGTGCGAGTTTCAGGCCGGCCTGGAAGCGGTTAGAGGCCCCCAGACGATCCATGAGCTTGGTGACCGCCCGCTGGACCGTCCGGCGGTGGACGCCCACCTTGCGGGCGATCTGGTCGTCATTAAGGCCGTCGGCCAGGAGGCGAATGATCAATTGCTCTTGGGGGGCAAGACCGCGGTCCATGGAGGCTGCCAATGCTTGCTCGTAGGGAACGGCCCGCAGCCAGTAGTCGTCGTAGATCGCCACCTGAGTGTGGATCAGCGCAGAGCCGCGGATCACCACCATGTCGGGGCCAGAGGACGTGCCGGACTCACTGGGGAGAACGGCCACCAGCCGGTCCAGGATGACCATGTCGATGGGTGCGTGGTCGATCAGCCGCACCTCCACGCCGATGCGCGCCAGATCGTGAAGATAGCGGGAGAGCCTGCGGCTTTTCAGGAGTGATTGTGGATAGATCGCCCGGCAGCGGACACCGCTGGCTACAAGACGCGCGTCCACTCGCAGGGACTTGTCCAGGACCTGCTTGGGCGGCATCGGCCCGGGGTGTATCGAGTCGCAGCTATCGGTGACCAAGGTGTGCAGGTTGTAGAACGTGCGGTCCTTTTTGCGCCTGCCGCTGAAGATCTCCACTTCCACCAGAGATGTGTCGTTGGTGGCGGCCTCCGAGTACACCGTCGTCAATGCGTGTACGATCCGCTGCAGCGAGACGGCGGTTCGTGACTGTTCGGCCGTGCGCAGACGGTACGACTCCATCATCCGCTGCAATGCCTTTTCCGGATCCACGGCCTCGACCTGGCCTGATCTCTCGTCCACCAATCCGAGTTCGCGTAATCGCCGCAGTCCGCGCTCAGCCTCGGCTTCGTCCAGCCCGGCGGCATCGGCGGCTTGGTGAACCGCTGCCCTGGCCTGAGCACGCAGCGCCCGATAGAGCGATAGTGCGGTCTCCTCCTTGCCCGAGATCGGCGCCACCCCTCCTCCTCGCTTGCATCGTGCTTGCGAACCCGCATACCAGAGCCAGGACCGTCCCTCCGCCAGGTGGCCCTGGAGCAGCAGAAGACATTGTCGCCCTCGATCTCCGCGACCCACACGGTGGCCTTGACTCTAAAGTGGGGACGACTCGCTCCCGTGGGGCTTGGATGCTGCGTCGTCCTCAGCGGCCTATCCGGGGTTCATGGTTCACTGGGCTTGCCGACCGCTGCGGCGGTCAGGCGGGGCGGTAGCGAACGTGAATTCGGGCGCTTTCGCGAGTTCGATGCCTGCCTGGAAGCGGCTGTTGACTCCCAGGCGTTCCATGAGTTTCGCGATGGCCCGTTGCACGGTGCGGCGGTGCAGTCCCATTCTGCGGGCGATCTGATCGTCGCTCAGTCCACCGGAGAGGAGACTGAGAATGGTGTTCTCCTGCGGCGAGAGTTCGGCCGGGCGGCTTTCGGACACGGCCTGCTTGTACGAGACCGAGCGCAGCCAGTAATCCTCGAACACCGCCATGTAGGCCTCGGTCAGGACCGATCCGTTGATCACGACCAACGACTCGTTGGGGTTGTGCGGATCGCAGGGGATGACGGTCACCAAGCGGTCGAAGATCAGCATGTCGCCGGGCGCGCGATCGATGAGCCGCACATTCGCGCCCAGCTCGGTCAGGTCCTTGAGGTATCGGGCGTGTTCGGGACGTCGCATGATGTCCCGCGGATACAGATGTCTGAGCCCGACTCCCCTGCGGATCATCCTCGCGTCATGGTCCAGGGAGGTCTTCAGGACGTCCATCGGAGGTATCGGCCCAGAGTGCAGCGCGTCAGAGGTCTCCTTGACCGCTGTGCCGAGGTCACGCAGCGTCCGCTCGATGGTCCGTCTGCCCGTGTGCGATTCCACGCGCACCCGAGACTTCTCGCGGGCGACAGTCGGCTGATACACCGTCCTTAGTGAGTGTGTGAGCTGCTGCATGACGGCAGCGGCGCCGGCCTGCTCGGCCAGGATCGCGTTGTATGCGTCCATCGTGCGCGCCACAGCGTTGTCCAATGCGACCGGCTCGATCTGCACGTTGTCCTCATGAACCAAGCCGAGCTCGCGCAGGCGCCGCAGGCCGCGCGCGGCCTGTTCCTCGCCCAGTCCTGTGAGTTCCGCGAACTCCTCGACCGCCACTGCTCCTTGGACACTGAGCATGCGGTAAATCGACAGCGCAATTTCCTCGGTTCGTGGCATCGGATGCCATCCTCCATTGGCGAACCTGGTTGACCGTTGTGCGCACCTTCCTCGACGACGTCCACGTTCCCGACCAGTACCGCCGCGGCCCACGACCATGCACCTTGATCTCAACCTGAGCGAGGCATGAGAGTGGGTACGGTGATCGCTGGACGAGCGGCGGTAATCTCTATGCACCTGGCCTAGCTTGAGCTGCGGCGAAACGGGAGGGGATGCCGATCACCAGGCTCCAGCTATCCGGAGGTCCTGCGAGGACTCCGTCACCTGTTTCTCCGTTATGACAACTGCGCCCGGCTCCTTGACCACACGGTCTTGTTGCTAGTGCTGGACGGTGAGGATGACCTTGCCGAACTGGGTGTTGGACTCCAGGTGGCGGTGGGCCGCGACGACGTCGGTCAGGTCGAACGAGCGGTCGATCACGGGGGAGAGGGAGCCGGCGCGCAGGCCGGCGTTGATGAAGTGCTTGGCGCGACGTAGCCGCTCGCTGTCGAGGGTGAGCTCGGTGAACGCGTAGGTGCGGATGTTGCGGCCGAGGAAGTCGGGGGCGAGGGGCATCGGCGCGGGGGTGGGGTCCAGCCAGCCGTAGAACAGGAGAGTGCCGTCCGGGGCGACCGCCTGGACGAGGGTGTTCACTGCCGGGCCCATGATGGCGTCGATGGCCAGTTTCACCCCTTGGCCACCTGTCAAGGCGTGGATCTCTTTGACGAGGTCCTCCTCCTCTGTGGCGATGACGTGGGCGGCGCCCGCATCCAGGAGGCGCTGCTTTTTGGCGCTGGTGCGGGTGGTGGCGATGGGAATGGCGCCGATGTGGTTGGCGACCTGGATGGAGGCAAGGCCGACGCTGCTGGATGCCGCGTTGATGAGCACCGTGTCGCCCGGCCTGACTCCGCCGAACTCCACCAACAGGCCGTAGGCGGTGGTGTAGGCCATCCAGGTGGCGGCGCCGGTCACCGCGTCAACGCCGTCGGGGCGGTGCACCAGGGCGTGTGCCGGGAGGACGGCCGACTCGGCGTAAGTGCCGTACTCGGTCATCAAAAAGGTGGGCACTGCGCTGACCGCATCGCCAAGGGCGAAGCCGTCCGCGCCTTCGCCGACGGCCTCCACGACCCCGGCGGCCTCGTACCCGATCTGGGACCCGGGAAGGTTCGGCTGGTAGACGTAGGCGCCGGCGCGGAAGTTCGCCTCCGCTCTGTTCAGACCGATCGCGTCGACGCGAATGAGGACCTCACCCTTTCCAGGTTCGCCGAGCGGCACCTCCTCCAGCCGGAGCACCTCCGGCCCACCGAGCTCGTCGAAAAACACTGCCCTGGTCATCACGGACTCCCTTCATCGTGCCGCCCGCACCGATGCGGGCCGCGCCTCACCACCGTAGGAGCGGGCACCAATACCTTCAATAAGTAATCGTCCATATCAACCAATCATTCGTCTGCGCATTTAGACTGTTATGACGGGTCTTCGATCACATGATCACCGCTATGCACGCACCCTCGTAGGACCGCCGGGCATAGACGGCCGGAGCCTGCGATCGCCAGTGGCGCAAATGACCAGCTGGTACGACGACTCCCTGCTCGACGGGTGCTACTCCACCGGCAAACCAGTCGCAGCCGGAAAATCCCGTACCACGTCACCCGGGCGTTCGCCGACGACTCGGTAAGAGCCCACACCGGATACTCCTCGGGCGTCGCGTTCGCCGCCGCGTTCAAGCGCGAGCACGGCATCACCCCCAGCCGCTACCGGGCCTCCCACGAACAGCCACGGGACCGCCAGGTGAGGCGCGGAGTCTAACGTCGCCCCGGAGTCTGGACGACGTCGACGCCGTGCCGGCGGGTGCTGGGACCTGATCCGCGGGACAGCGAGGTTAGAACCCTTGCCGGAGGGCTCCGTACTCGTCGCGAGCCTGTTCGACAGCGTTGGGGTAGCGCTGGGCCTTCTCGTGTTCTGCGAGGGCGCGGTAGACGCCGGCGAGGGAGGGGTTGTGACCCTTGCGCTTACCGGTGGGGATGATCAGGTCCTTGCGGATTTTGTCGACGGGTTCGCCGGCCGCGCGGCGCCGCAGCACGGTGTGGATGCCTCGGCCTTCCCTTCCAGGAGAGTGTTTCACCGCTCCCGGGCACCATCAGTGAGGTGGGTAAGCCCGTCCTCGTAGGCGGTCACGATCTTGTCCAGGAGGCCGGGGAAGCGCCTTTCAAGATCTTCTTCGCGGAGTGCGGTCCACCGACGGGTGCCGTCCTCTCGCTGGCGGATGACTCCGGACTCGCGCAGAACCCGGAAGTGGTGAGTGAGTGTGGAGGGCGCGACCTCCACGGGGAAAGTGCCGCAGGCACGTTCCGGCGCGGCCCGCAGCGTCCGCACGATCGTCATCCGGGTGGGGTCGGATAGCGCGTGCAGGATGTCCAGCACATCGAACTCGTCTGACTCCGGATGGACGAGCGCCGCCCAACGGCCCTTCGATCTCGGCATCCAACACCACTCCTTCGAGAGCCATCATAACCGATGTACTATTTTCGACGTACTACGAAAATCGAAGGAGCGCCATGGAAACACTGATCATGACCGAGCCCTCCCCAGGAGCGGACCGCACGGAGATCCGTGAGATGGAGGAGCCACGGCCGGGGCCCGGCGAGGTGACCATCGATGTGGCGTACG
This sequence comes from Nonomuraea sp. NPDC049784, assembly GCF_040659615.1. Lineage (NCBI taxonomy): Bacteria > Bacillati > Actinomycetota > Actinomycetes > Streptosporangiales > Streptosporangiaceae > Nonomuraea > Nonomuraea sp. NPDC049784. The sequence goes on along the minus strand of NZ_JBFAMX010000327.1, from coordinate 2,737 downwards.
CCGGCATCAACTTTCTCGACGTCATGGCTCGTCGCGGCGATGCCGGCTATGCCGACGCCTGGCCGTACGCGCCGGGCCTGGAAGTGTCCGGGACGGTCCGGGAGATCGGCCCCGACGTGACGGAGCTGGCCGTCGGACAGAGAGTGGCCGCGTTCACCGGGGGCGGTGGTCTCGCCGAGGTGGTGCTGGTGCGGGCCGGGCACGTAGTGCCGGTGCCAGACCAGGTCGCCTCACACATCGCGGCGGCCGCCCCTCTCATGCTCACGGCCGCACTGCTCCTCCTCGAAGACGCCGGAGGCTTCCGGCCGGGCAAGACGGTGCTGGTGCATTCGGCCGGCGGCGGCATGGGCAACGCCATCGCCCAGTTGGTACCGCTGCTCGGCGGAGGGTCGCTCATCGGCACCGTGGGCCGTCCCAACAAGGTCGACTCGGTGCTCAAAAGCGGGTATGACGCCGCCTTCGCACGCGGCGGGGACCTGGCCGAGGCAATACTGGCGGCCACCTACGGCGCAGGAGTGGACATCGTGCTCGACCCGCTCGGCACCGCCCTGCTCGAAACCGATCTGGCGGTGACCGCACCCGGCGGGCGGATCGCACTGTTCGGCAATGCGGGCGGCGACCAGCAGGCACCGCTCCCGCCGGCCGGACGGCTGATCGGCGGAAACCTCTCGATCGGCGGGTTCAGCATCAGGCGCCTGTGGGCCACCGCACCCCATCGGGTCTCCGCCAGTCTGAGCCGTGTCTTCGACCTGATCGCCAACGGCCGGCTAGACCTCCTGATCACCGAGGTCGGCTCGCTCGCGGACGTACCCGCGGTCCACCAGTTGCTCGCCGAAGGCCGCGGCGAGGGCAAGTACGTCGTCCACCTCCAGAACTGAATGCACAACCAGGAGAGGGGCTGTCAAACCAGATTCTCCGCACAGCGGTGGGCTGAGCGGGTACGTCGTGAATGTCCTGACGCCTTGGGCGTTACCGCAGGGCCGACCTGGGCGGAAGGCCGGAGGCCGGCCCTGCGGCAAGCCGCTGGGCATGATCTTCCCATGATGACGAGTAGTGAGTGAGATGCAATGATCGTGCATGCCTGTTTGCGCGACGGTCGCGGTGGCAGCCCGACGGCTGTCGTGGCGGAGGGATCGTTCACCGACGATGAGCGTCGCGCTGTACCGGTGGCGTGGGGGACTTCGCACGCCGTGTTCGTGTCCACCCATGACGGGCAGGTGTCGCTGCGATTCTTCACCGCTGAGGGCGAGTTGCCCGCCTGCGGCCACGGAACAGTCGCCGCACTGGCGGTTCTCGCCGGTCGTTCCGGCATGTCGGAGTACCGGACCACCCTGCTCGCAGGGGGCCGTTCCTTCGCCGGCCGGGCCGTGCGGCGGCCCGGTGGGTTTCAGGCGTTGTTCGACCCGGGTCCGGTCACGCTCCGGGAGCCCACCGGACCTGAACGCGACCTGATCCTTCCCCTGTTTCCGGTGCTCGCAGGGCCGGCCGTCGTCGCCTCCGTGGGGCGGCCCCGGATGCTCATCCCCGTCCCGACCCGCGCGGACCTGGCCGCCCTGACGCCCGACCTGGACCGCCTCCGCCAGGCCACCGACCGTCTCGGTCTGCTCGGCTGCTACCTCTATACCGTCCCCACCGAGGATGGGCGCGCCGCCGCCCGCATGTTCGCCCCCTCGATCGGCGTACCGGAGGACATCGCCAACGCCAACAGCACCGCCTGCCTGGCCGCCCACCTCTCCCGCCGGGGCTTCACCACACTCACTGTCGACATGGGCGATGCCCTGGCCTGCCCCTCCTCCATAACCGCCACCACTGAGGCCGGCCCAGAAGGTGTCCGCGTCGATGTCGGCGGCATCGCCACCATCACGGAATGACCCGTCGTCGCGCGCAGTCGTTGCCCTTACGCACCCGCTGGCGGTTGCGCACCGGCTGCGCGAGGGCGACGCCGTCATGCGGGCGGGACGCCTCCCCGGCTGGTCGCCGACGTGCATGCTCGGCACCGACATCACCGGCGCGACGCTCGCGCTCAGCGGCTTCGGCCGCATCGCGAGAGCGGTGGCCAACCGGGTCAAGGCATTCGGCATGCGGATCATCCATCAACGCGGCACGCGGTCCAATGATCGACGAGCGCGCCCTGGTCGAGGCGCTGCGATCGGATACGGTGGCGTCGCGGCGCTCGACGTCTACGAGAACGAGCCGGATATCGCACCCGGACTCGCCGAGTGCCCGAACGTCGTGTTCTCACCGCACCGGGGGAGCGCGACCCACGGCATGTGCGCGGCGAACGCTATCGCCGCCGCCTCGGGAAGATTTCACCGAACGTCGAACGGGGCACAGCCACCCATGACCGGTGGAGCGCCGGACTTTGCGGCTTCGGTGACCGAGCCGCCCTCGTCCGGGTGCCACCGGAATACGGGCGGAAACAGGCCGCGGACGCGATCGCCGCAGGCGGGCAACCACAGCGGCGGCGGGTGGCCGCGTCACTGGCTCGTGGTTACGCGTCCCAGGTGACCGGGAGGCTCTTGACCCCGTAGATGTCTGCGGTCTCCGGGCGCAGGGCAACCTCTTCAGCCGGTACGGCCAGGCGCAGGGTGGGGAAGCGGTTGAGCAGTGCGGGGAGCGCGACGCGCATCTCGACGCGGGCCAGTTGCTGGCCCAGGCACTGGTGGATGCCGTGGCTGAAGGCCAGGTGGCCGCCGTCTTGCCTGCGGAGGTCGAGCAGGTGGGGGTCGGTGAAGCG
>NZ_JBFAMX010000326.1:0-11079 GCF_040659615.1 Nonomuraea sp. NPDC049784 | reverse complement strand
CCGCAGGCCGCACCCCAGCAAGCCACACCTCAGGAAGCCGCACCCCAGCAGACCGCCCCTCAGCCGGCCCCGGACAAGCCGCGCACGCTGGGCGGTCGCATAGGCGCGCTGGTCGCCAGTGCGCCCACGTGGCTGCCTGCGCTGCTGGTCCTCGAGGGCCTGGCCATGTACATCCTCGCCCTCAAGGTCGCCCCGGGCCCGCTGCGGGGCGTGGATCCGAACAACATCGACGGCCTGGGCCTGATTTCGGCGATCCCGACGACGGCGTTCATCGCCATCCTGATCATGATCGTGTCGTTCTTCGTCACGGTCGCCCAGAGCACCGACCGCAAGTTCCTCCTGCTGTTCCAGATCGCCGCCATCACGTTCGCCCTGCACGGCGCCGGAGCCCTGGTGGCTACGGAGCCGCGCTTCCCCACGGCGTACATCCATGCCGGTTTCGTGGAGTTCATCAGCAGGACCGGCGAGTCGGCCATCAGCATCGACGCCCGCATGGGCTGGCCTGGCTTCTTCGCGCTGTTCGCCTTCGTGACGCAGGCCGCCGGGATCACCGACCTGACGACGATCCTGCAGTGGACGCCACTCGTCTCCAACCTGCTCTACCTGCTCCCGTTCGTGCTGATCCTGCGCCAGGTCGTGTCGACCACGCGGGCCCGGTGGTTCGCGGCGCTGCTGTTCGTGCTGGTGCAGTGGATCGGGCAGGACTACTTCTCACCGCAGGGCTTCACGTTCGCCTTGTATCTGGCGTTCGTGGCGATCCTGCTCAGATGGTTCGGCCGGGTCGAGCCGCGTGCGAAGCCGATCCCGCCCAAGGGGCTGCGCAAGCTGCTCGGCAAGCTGGACGCGATGACCCCGGGCGAACTCGCCAACACCGGCACGTTCCGGGCCGACAAGCTGCTCATGCTGCTGATGCTGCTGGCGCTGTTCTTCGCGTCGGTGGCCTCGCACCAGATCACGCCGTTCATGATGCTCGGGGTCGTGACCGCGTTCCTGATCTTCAAGCGGACCTCGCTGAGCTGGGCGCTGCCGTTCTTCCTCGGGCTGGTGGTGCTGGCCTGGATCAGTTACATGACGGTGGGCTTCTGGTCCGGACAGATCGGCGCCATCTTCGGCGGCTTCGGCCGGATCCTGCAGAACATCGGCAACAGCACCGGCGACCGGATCGAGGGCAGCGACCCCGCGCACGCGCTGGTGCTGCAGGCGCGGCTCGGCATCCTTGTGGTGATCCTCAGCCTGGCGGCCACGGGGCTGTTCAGGCGGTTCCGGCGCGGGGTGTTCGACCGGTCGGCGCTGATCCTGCTCTGCGTGCCGGTGATGGCGCTGGGGCTGCAGAGCTACGGCGGCGAGATCGGGCTGCGGATCTACATGTTCGCGCTGCCGGGGGCCTGCCTGCTCGCCGCGTACGCGTTCTTCCCCAACCTGCCCGCCGACAGCGCGGACGTGCGCGAGGAGACCGTGCCGCTGCGCAGGCGCAGCGTGCGCTTCAACCCGCAGTTCACCAAGAAGCTCTCCGTCGTGCTCGCGGCGTGCTTCGCGGTGCTGTTCGCGTTCGCGTTCCTGCTGGCCAGGTACGGCAACGAGAAGTTCGAGCGGGTCACCACGGGCGAGGTCGCCGCCCTGCACTACATCTACGAGCACGACAAGCCGAGCGCGAAGGTGCTCTACCTGGTGCCCAAGGAGGGTCCCGAGGTCACCCCGACCCTGCCGTGGGGCGAGAAGGACGTCGAGCTGGTCAACTTCGGCGTGCAGGCCCTCGTGCACAAGGACCCGGCGCAGATCGCGGACGCGGTCGAGGCACTCAAGGAGCAGCCGCGGAACTCGTACCTGATCGTGAGCCGCGGGCAGGTGAGCTACCTGCAGCTCAACGAGGGCTTCCCGGAGGACTGGGGCACGAGGTTCCGCGCGGCGCTGGACGCCTCGCCGGATCTGAAGCGGGTGTTCTCCAACCAGGACGCCGCGCTCTATACCTGGAAGAAGTTCGTCAGAGGCACCGAGATCCCCGATCCTCAGCCGTACAAGGGACGCGGCGACCCCACCTCGCCCTGGACCCCTGTCGGCATCGGCGCACTGGGCGTGACCTGGGTCGCGCTCTTCGCGTACGAGATCATCTGCTTGAACGGCCCGAACCGCGCGCGCAAAACCCGCAAGCGCCTGCTGTTCCTGGCGGTTCCCGCCTTCGCGGTGGCCCTAGCAGTGATCATCGAGAGATTTATATACATCGCGCAAAATAACTGAATTCACAGGAAACACTCAGGTTGTGCGGGATGATGTAACCCGATATGAGGACACAGGAGACACATCCCGCCATGCCCGATGCACGACTCGCGGCCGCGAGAATCGCTTCTGTGGACGCCCTGCGTGGCTTCTCACTCCTGGGCATCCTCGTCGTCAACATCGCCTTCCTGGCCTCCGGCTACCGCATGGCCGGGATGGCGGAGCCCGCGTTCCAGTCCTCGCTGGACTGGAGCGTGCGGTGGATCGTGACGATGCTCGTGGAGAACAAGTTCTACCTGCTGTTCTCCTTCCTGTTCGGGTACAGCTTCACGCTCCAGGTCGACTCCGCGGAGCGGCAGGGGCGGCCGTTCGGGCCGATGTTCCTGCGCCGGCTGGCCGGGCTGCTCCTGATCGGGCTGGCGCACTCCGTGCTGCTGTTCCCCGGGGACATCCTGACGACGTACGCCGCCGTGGGCCTGGCACTGCTGATCTTCCGCAAGATCAAGCCCAAGACGGCGGTGGTGCTGGCGGTGATGCTGACCGCGATGCTGGCGCTCGGCTTCGTGATGCTGGCCCTGCTGGCCATGTTCGGCCTGGACACGGCGGGCACGGTGGCCGACACGGCGACGGAGGCCGCCAAGTCGGACACCGCTCTGGTGGCCTCCGTCTGGCAGATCGTCTCCGAGCACCTCAGGAAGCTGTCGCTGATCATCCTGTTCCGCGTCTTCTTCCAGGGCCCGGCCGTGCTGGCCGCGTGCCTGATCGGTCTCGCGGTCGGCAAGCTGGGCGTCCTGCGCAACATCTCCGCCCACACCAGGACACTACGCACGCTGCAATGGGTGGGGTTCACGATCGGGCTCGGAGGCGCGTTCGTCTACACGCTGTCGGCCTGGCAGGGCGCGATGCACAAGTTCTGGGGCGAGGCCGTGGATCTGGTGACGGCCCCGCTGCTGGCGGCGGCGTACGCGGCGACGTTCCTGCGGCTGCTGCCGTACATGCCGCGCGTCGCGCGGGTGCTGGCGGCGCCCGGCCGCATGGCGCTGTCCAACTATCTGGCGCAGTCGCTGATCTGCTCGCTGATCTTCACCGGGTACGGGCTGGCGCTCGTGGACCGGGTCAGCCCGCTGCTCGAGGTGCTGATGGCGATCGGCATCTTCATCGTCCAGGTCATCTACAGCCATTGGTGGCTCAAGAGCCACCGCTACGGGCCGGTGGAGTGGCTGCTGCGCTTCCTCACGTACTGGCGCAGACCCACCCCCAGCCGCGCGTTCGGGGCGGGCCACTCCTCCACCGCCGCCCTCTCCGAATGATCGGAATCAACTCGGGTGAAGACACCGGCGAGGCTTGGAAGAATGGACCGGTATGCGCCACTGGCCCGTGCTCAACCTGCGCCTGACCACGCCCCGGCTCGAGCTGCGGCTGCCCTCTCTGGATGATCTCGACGAGCTCGCCGACAGGGCTCTGGAAGGCGTTCATGATCCGGACGTGATGCCGTTCGGTGTCCCGTGGACCGACGTCCCCGCCGACGAGCTGCCGGGGAACGTCATCCGCTACCAGCTCGGGATCATCTCGCGGTGGCAGCGCGAACGGTGGTGCTGCAACTTCGTCGTCGTCCACGAGGGCCAAGTGATCGGCACCCAGGATCTGTCCGCGGGCAGCTTCCCGGTCACCCGCGAGGTGAGCACGGGCTCATGGCTGGGCCGCGCCCACCAGGGCAAGGGGCTCGGCACCGAGATGCGCGCCGCCGTGCTCCACCTGGCCTTCACGGGGCTCGGGGCCCAGACGGCCGTCTCCAGCGCGTTCTGGACAACCCCGCCTCGCTGGGCGTCTCCCACAAGCTCGGCTACAAGCCCGACGGGCTGTCGGTCGACGAGGTACGCGGCCGGCGGGCGGTCCAGCAACGCCTGCGCCTCGACCGGGCCGACTTCACCGACCCGGTGCCGGTGAAGATCCACGGTCTGGAGCCGTGCCTGCCGCACTTCGGGCTGGGCTGACGATCACAGAGGCACGCAGCACCAGACCACGCGCTCTTCCCGTTCGGTGAGGTACGTCCCCCACGCCCCGTCGCAGATCGCGGTGATGGTGGCGAGGCCCATGCCGCCGGGCTGCTTCATTCGCGGAATCCAGTCGTTCCAGTCGGCCGGGAGCGGCCGGCATTGCGGCTCCGACCCGGGGTTGCCGGGATCCGTCACGACCAGGCGGACGCAGGACGCGTCCTCGTCCAGACGTAGCCGCACCCAGTCGCGATCGGGGCCCTTGAGTGCGTGTTTGACGGCGTTGGTCACCAGCTCTGAGACGACGAGCTCGATGTCGTACAGCGCGGGATGCGTAGTCCCCAGCCACGTTCTTACGGCAAGTCTGGCGTGTTGAGGCGCGTACGGATCCTGGTGGAGCGTGGCACGCCGGAGTCGCGTTGGAGCTGTCCCGCCTGACCGCATGGAATCACCTCGAAGCGCACAAGATCGGTCGGCGCAGTGAGAATTACATGCGCCTAAAACTCCGTAGCCCTGCACAGCATGGCGCCGTGCGATTACTTTGTGTGCCGGAAGAAGACTCCACTTTCCTCCAACTGCCGCTGATGGTGTGTGTGAGCTTTGTAGGGGCGCCAGAGACAACGGCAAAAGGGCATGATATGACGGTAAACGGGCAAGAACCTCGCCTGCGGGCGCGAGCGGAGTACGGCGCACGAATGCGTAAGTTTCGGACAAGCCATGGCCTGTCGCAGGAACGCCTTGCCGCCGCTCCTGGAGTCACCTACAGCGAGAGCCAAATCGGAGCCGTCGAGCGGGGCAAGCGCACGCCGAGCGAGGCCTTCACGGAGGAAATAGAGCGCGTTCTCGGGCTCAACGGCGAACTGAAGGAACTACTTCCCGATATCCACACGGACCTGGGGCCGGCCTGGTTCAGACCGTGGCCGGGCATCGAGGCCACAGCCCACACCATCCGCACGTCCGAGCCTTTGGTGGTCCCCGGACTTCTCCAGTCGGAGAGATACGCCGAACAGGTTCTCCTCGGCGAGCCCGGCACCACGCGGGATCAGGTGCAGAAAGCCGTCAAGGTCCGGCTCAAGCGGCAGGCCGTGTTCGACCAGCCGAAGCCACCCATGTATTCGACCCTCATCGACGAGAGCGTGCTATATCGGCCTATCGGCGGGGCAGAGGTGATGCGGGAGCAGCTTGCACACCTCCTCACAGCCATGAGACACCCGCGCATCACGGTGCGTATCGTCCCCCTGTCCGCGGGGATGACCACCGGCCTGCTGGGCGCGTTCGAGATCGCACAGGTGGATGGCTCGCCCGACGCCGCTTATCTGGAGAGCGCGCTAACAGGAGAGGTGATCACTCGCACCGACAAGGTCCGCGCCCTTGGCGTGCGATGGGATGCGTTGAGCAGCATGGCGCATCCGGTGAACGTCAGCGAAAAGGTCATTCGCGAGATGATGGAGAGGTATGGAGACTGACAACGAACTGGCCACTGCCGCGTGGCGCAAGGCCAGGGCATCAGGGAGCAACGGCGGCAGCTGCGTCGAAGTCGCGCCACTCAGCGGTGGACGCGTCGCCGTAAGAGATAGCAAGGACCGCAGCGGCCCCGCCCTTGTGTTCACCGCAGCAGAATGGGCCGCCTTCAAGGACGGCATGGACAAGGGCGAATTCAACTTCTAGCCGGAAAAGATGTGGATGAGGGGCTCGATCCGCATTCCGAGCCCCTCACTCATGGAAGCCTGCCTGTCAGGCGCCGCCGCGACCCGACCACTTGATCTCGTACGGCTTCAGCGTCACCTGCCTGCCGTCCACCGTCGCGGAAACGGGCCTGTCCGAGGTGTTCACCATCACCACCTGACGCTCCTGGCCAAGTGCCTTGATCTTGGCGTCCGACGTCGCCACCTGCTCCACGCGCACCCCAGCCGGGAACCACTTCGTGAAGCCGCTGAGCAAGCCGGCCATCGGCATCTCCCCGCCGACCTTCGGCGCCCACAGGCAGCCTGCGCACTCGCCCGCGTCCCGCTGCTGCGGGTTCCAGTAGAGAGCGGTGGTCACGCCGCTCTTGGCGAACTCCATCAGCGCCGCCGCCTGCACCGCCGTGCGCTTCTCCTCCGACCAGCCCGAATTCTCCGGCTCGACGTACCATTCCGCCCACCACACGGGCAGGTCGTGGCTCTTCTGCCGCAGCCACGTCGTGATCGCGCTGAACTTTCCCTGGGCCGCGAAGTCATTGGGGACATTGCCCCGCTCGTTCGTCATGGAGGCTCCGTCCACCACGACGAAATCGGCGCCCTTCTTGTGGTCCAGCCAGTATTCGATCGCGTCCAGGGCCCTCTGGTCGACCGTGCCCCATGGGCCGCTCAGTTCGGACGGGCCGCCTTTCGCGCTGCTCTCGATCGGCACGTACGGGCCACCGACCTGGATGTCCTTGTTCACCTTCTTCAAGGCCGTGTAGACCTTGTTGTACAGCTCGGTATAAGCCTCGGCGTCCCAGCGGTTCGTGCTCGGGTCCCAGAAACCCTTGAACTCGTTCCACACCAGGTAGTGCTTGACCGTCGGATACTGCTTGGCGACCCTGACGGCCAATTTGGCGTAGTCGTCGAAATGTTCGGGCTTCGGCGCGACCGTGTGGTTCTTGCTCCAGTCCGTACGCCCGGCCTGCCCGCCTTTCATCCAGTCGGGCGCGCAGCACAGCGTGATCACCGGCACGGCCCGCGACGACGCCATGAACTTCAGCCGCCGGTCCAGATCGCGGAAGTTGAACTGTCCCGGACTGGGCTCGGGGTTGCCGACGCCCCAGCCCATGATGTGCTGGTTCTGCAGCATCGGGACGCGGCCGAGCACGCCCCTGGCCTGCTCGGCGACCCGGCGCGGCTCGTTGTCGGCGCTGTACTGGGTGTGGGTGACGCCCCAGCGCGGCCAGTTCGCGAGCGCCGGCGGCTGCTCCAGGCGCGGCGCGGGCTCGCTGGGCAGCGTCGTGGCGATCTCGTCGCCCTTGAACACGCTGCGTGACTTGGTGCGCATCGAGGCGTACACCATGATGCCCGCCACCAGGACGACCGCGAGAATGCCCGCTCCCAGGGCGAGCGGCCACGCTGATCGTCGGCGCGCGTGCCGGCCGTCGGTCGGAATCACTGGACGCTCCTCATCCTGGCGCAAATGTACAAGAGCTCAGGAACCGGCGAGGGCTTTCCGAGGCTCTGTGAACATCGGGAACGTACAAGGGCTGGGTGGCCCCAGCCCTAATTACGCTAATCGTCCCGCTTGCAAGCCACTTGCCGTTTATCAGAGCGCGGGTGGGCGCTGGCCGCTGGCTGGGCCCGGCACCCCGGCATAACGGTACGGCACCGGCTGCCTCCCGGGCTGCACGACCAGGAGCGTGCCGGAGGTGTCGGCGTAGAAGGCGGATTCGACGGCGGCGGCCACGTCCTCCGCCGTGAGCAGCGGGAACCCGGCATTGACGAACATCTCCCGCGACTCCGCCACCAGCGGCGTGTCCGTGAAGCCCGGGCAGACGGCGCCGATCCGGATGTTCTGGGCGGCCAGCGGCTCGGCGAGCGCCCTGACCAGGCCGACGACGGCGTGCTTGGTCATGGTGTAGATCGGGTCGCCGGAGAATCCCACGAGGCCGGCCAGCGACGAGGTGGCCACGATGGCGCCCCCGCCGGACCGGACGAGCAGCGGAACACTGGCCCGCACCCCGAACACGACGCCGTCCACGTTCACCCCGACCACCTGGCGGTAGCGCGCCACGTCGAAGTCCGCCAGGTCCACCTGGCCCGAGATGCCCGCGTTGAGATGGACCAGATCGAGCCGGCCGAAGCGCCGCTCGGCCAGCGCCACCGCCTCCAGGGAGGCCTCCTCCTGGCTGACGTCGGCGGCCAGCCAGACACCGCCCAGCTCCTTGGCCAGCCGCTCGACGCCTTCGCCGTCGAGGTCGACGAGGACACATCTGGCACCGCCCGCCGACAGCCGCCGCGCCACTGCGGCGCCGATGCCGCTGGCCGCTCCGGTGATGAGTGCAACAGTGCTCATGGCGCTCCTTGAGGGCTGAGGATCAGGGGTACCCGGGTCAAGCGCCCCCGTACGGTCAGGGCTGGTCGAGCATGCGATGCGCGCGGGAGATCAGCGTGGGCACGGCGGAGCCGATGCGGTCGAATCCCTCCCCAACGGTCTTACCTTGCCGGAACCGGGCGTGGATACCCTCCACGATGACCGCCAGCTTGAAGTTGCCGAAAGCCACATAAAACCCAAGATCCGAAATATCCCGCCCTGACACCTTTGCGTAGTGCGCAGCGAACTCCACCGAGTTCAAGAACCCCGGCGCCACCGTCACATCTCCCGCCACCGGAATCCCCGCCCGCTCCGAATCCCCCCGATCGTGCCAGTACGTCAACGTGAGCCCCAGATCGGCCAGCGGATCCCCCAGCGTGGACATCTCCCAGTCCACCACGGCCGTGATCTCCAGAGAGTCCCCGAGCTTGATCAGCGTGTTGTCCAGCCGATAGTCCCCGTGCACCAGCGTGCTGTCGGACGAGGCGGGCAGCCGCTCTCGCAGCCGCTCCACGAGCCGGTCGTACTCGGGCAGGTCCGCCGTCTTCGACCGCTCCCACTGCTGTCCCCACCGGTCGAGCTGCCTGGCCATGTATCCCTCGGGCCGCCCGAAGTCCCCCAGCCCCACCTCGCGGTAGTCCACCGCGTGGATGGCCGCCAGCACCTCGGCCAGCCGCTCCGACAGCCGCCGCGTCCGCTCCGGCGAAGGCGAACCCAGCTCTTCCCGGGTCCGTACGGCGGCTCCCTCCACGTACCCCATGAGATAGAACGGCGCTCCGATGACCGACTCGTCCCCGCAGAAGGCGACCGGCGAGGGCACCGGGACGGGCGTAGGCGCCAGCGCCGAGATGACCCGCCACTCGCGCCGCATGTCGTGGGCGGTGGGCAGCACGTGACCGAGCGGCGGCCTGCGCAGCACCAGGCGGCGGTCGCGGGCCTCGACCAGATAGGTCAGGTTGGATCTGCCGCCCGAGATCAGCGAGACGGACAGCGGCTCGCCCGCGTCGGGCACGTTCCGGCCCATCCACGCGACCAGAGAGGGCTGGTCAATGCCAGGTACGGTCATGGACCCACATTAGAACGTCACTCGGTCCTGAACACCAGCTGGGAGTTCTGTAACGTTCCGGACCTGCGGTAATGACGCATCTAGTAATAGCCTTTACCCTGACCCTACAGGTCCCCCCTCAATCTCGAAACAGTGGCATGCCAACGGTAGGGAGCCCATGCGCGTCACCCTTGCCCTGCCCCATGAGCTGGGACATTCCGAACTGAGCCAATGGCGGGACCTGCAGGAGGCGGATCCTTCGCTCGACAGCCCCTTCCTGTCGCCGGAATTCACCATCACGGTGGGCGAGCTCCGAAATATCGTGCGAGTCGCCGTTCTTTATGACGGCCCTGACGTCGTGGGTTTCTTCCCTTTCGAGCGACATCCCATGGGCATCGGCAAACCGGTCGCCGCGGGACTGACCGACGCGCAGGGGCTGATCCGCGCCAAGGGCCTCGAGATCGAGCCGCGTAGCCTGCTCAAGGCCTGCGGGCTCGCGGTGTACGAGTTCGACCACCTGGTGTCCGGCCAGCCGCTGCTGAGCGAGCGGCACGAGCGGCACCCGTCGCCGATCATCGACCTGGGCGGCGGCTACGACCGCTACACGGAGGAGCTCAGGAAGCACTCCGGCAAGACGTACAAGTCCACCCTGGCCAAGTCCCGCAAGCTCGAGCGCGAGGCCGGGAAGATGCGCCACGACTACGCCACCACCGACCTGGCGCCCCTCCACACGCTGCTCAGCTGGAAGACCGACCAGTACCGCCGCACGGGGCGCACCGACAGGTTCGCCCACCGCTGGATCGTGGAGCTGGTCGAGCGACTGCTGGCGACCCGGTCGGAGAGCTTCGCCGGGGTGCTGGACATGGTGTACGTGGACGACCGGCCGATGGCCGGGCATTTCGGGCTGCGTACGCGTACGACGCTCGCCGGGTGGTTCCCCGCCTACGATCCCCATTTCGCCAAGTACTCCCCCGGCCTGATCCACCACCTGGCGATGGCCGAGCAGGCCGCGGAGCACGGCATCCAAGTGATCGACATGGGCCGGGGGCAGAAGGAGTACAAGGACAAGCTCAAGACGGGCCAGCTCGAGGTGGCCGAGGGCCGCGTGGCCAGGATCGGCGCGGCGGCGGGCATCCACTGGATGATGCGGGTGCCGGTGCGCAAGACGCGCGCCACGGTGCTGGCCAACCCGTTGCTGCACAAGACCGCCGACAAGGCGCTGAAGACCTACGGGCGGCTCCGTACCGTCCTGCAGGGGTGAGGCTCATCCGGGAGCGGACGGGCCGCCGCTGCCTGCCGCTCCCCTCCAACCGCCTCGGCCTCTACCTGGCATTACGCCACTGGTGCGAGCCGGGGCAGCGCCTGCTCATGTCGCCGATCTCGGCCGACGAGATCCTGTTCCTGGTGCTCGCGGCCGGCCTGCGCCCGGTCATCGCGCCGCTGTCCCCGCGCGACGGCAACATCGACGTCTCCCGGGCCGACCTCGCCGCGGTGGACGCCGTCCTGACGACCAACCTGTACGGCCTCCCCGACGACGCCCCCGGCTTGTCCGGAAAAATCCTGATCGAGGATGTGGCGCACGCCATGGAGACGAGCATCGAGGGCCGGCCGCTGGGCACGTTCGGGCAGGCCGGGGTGTTCAGCCTGTCCAAGCACCCGGGCGCGGGCTCGGGCGGCGTCCTGGCCGTGGGCCGGCGTCGCGGGACGGCTGAGCGCGGCGGCCTGGCGCGGAGTGTGCGACGACCTCGACGCACTGCGCGGGCTGCTCGGCCTGTTCGACCCCGA
>NZ_JBFAMX010000325.1:0-11083 GCF_040659615.1 Nonomuraea sp. NPDC049784 | reverse complement strand
GACGCCCCCTCAACACCGCAGCCTGACCAACCGCGAACCGCAGCCCCGGAGCGCCGAACGGGCCGGTTCAGGAGAAGGACGGCGCCAGAGAAGGATGACTTAGGAGGCGGACGGCTCGATCTCCCCCGCGAAGACGATGACCTGGTCGATGAGGCTCCGCCGCAGATGGACGACGTCCGTTCCCGCCAGGCGGGGACCTCCATCCGGCGTGGTGAAGACCCACTGGTACCGGGCCCACTCGTCAGGCATGTCTACCGCCGAGCAGCGCACCATCGTGCCGGTCCCCGCCGGGTGGCGCCGGATGTCCAGCACGAACCGCTCGACCGCCTCGATCCCTTCACTGCGGCCCAACGGCCCCCAGAAGACCACGTCCGAGGTCAGGGCCTGGGAGAGCAGCGCAGTCACATAGCTGTCGTCCGAGGCGTTGAACGCGGAGATGAACGTGTCGATCGCGTACCGCGCGGTCTCTTCCTGCATATGCCAGTAATACCAGTCGCTTCGCGAAACACGGTCGGCCCGTGAGCCGTCTCCCGATCACGGTGAACCATCCCGGTCACAGCACTAGCCAACGGCCAACCCACACCCGGCACCGCCCGCCACTTCCGCACTCACACCGGCATTGACCACACCGACGGGGCCGATGCTGACGCCGCCAGCCCGTCCAAGTCCCGGCACCAGGCCCACCGCCCCGGCATCAGAGCCGGAGTCAGCAGCAGTGCCGGAGCCGAGGAGTGCGGCTGGCTGGACTTTGGCTACAAGATCAACCGGGCGTTGAACGGCTGGTTCGGCCTCGTCGCGACCGAGGCGATCCAGCCGGCCTTTCAGGCGGTCGGCACGCTACTGCTGTCCGCGCCGCCATCCATGCTGGCCCGGGTGCAGGAGCTGTCCGCGCACGTCCGAGTGGTGGCCAACGCGCTGCTGACGCTGTTCGTGCTGGCCGGTGGCCTGATCGTGATGGCGTACGGGAGCGTGCAGTCGTCTACCACTGCTCAAGAGCCCGCACCCCCTGCTCGTGGCGGCGATCGCGCTCAACTTCTCGCTCATGGTCTGCGAGCACGCCATCGAGCTGGCCAACGGCCTGGTCGCCGCGTTGCTCGGCGACGGCGTCGACCGGAAGCGGGCTGGCGACCTGATCGCCGAACAAGCTCGCCAACCCGGTCGGCCAGCTGCAGAGTCCGCAGATGTTCTGATCTGGATAATCGGGCTGGCGGTGGCGATGGGCCTGATCTTGGCCTTCATCGCGATCGTGCGCGTGGCCCTGCTGCTATTCCTGATGATCGCGGCGCCGCTCGCGCTGCTGTGCCATGCGCTGCCGCAGACCGAACACATCGCCAGGGTGTGGTGGCACACCTTCACCGGCGTCCTGGGTTTCGGCTGCGGAACGTCTCGTGCTCATCGTCTCTTGGGCTCTGAACCGCGCTAACTGTCCCAGCTCAGCACTGCGGCGGAATCAACTTACCGACAAGAGTGGGGCAGCCTGTGCCCTGGTCGGCAACCGCGTGGGCAAAGCAAGGGTCGTGATCGGAACAGGTTCCCCTGGCCCCGGCGATGAGGATCGCCTCTGCTCGATATGTCGGCGTACAGGTCGGATCACGCAGTACAGGGGGCTTTCTCAGCCCTTGTCGTACTGGCGCATGTGCTGGTCGTACTCGGCGTGGGGCTCTAGCCCCATCTCACTGCGACGTTCGTCAAGGCGTTCGGGATCCTCGATGGTGTGCGGGCCGAAACCGCCTTCGGAAGTCTGCTCGTACTGCGTCCCGTACACCTGAGAGCGCCCTTCCCCCACACGAACACGATCGACCAGATACGCAAGCTCCTGCGGTGTCGCCTGCCCTTGGGCGACGGCATCCTGCAGCAGGGGCAGGCATTGGCGCTGAAACTCCCGATCGCGGTCAGCGTGCTGGGCAAGCAGCCAGGCGGCATGCGCGGCTTGCTCACCGACGAGATCGTGGCCGGGCCAGCCTCGTTCGTCGATGACCCGCTTGAGGAACTCGGTGTTGTCGGTGTCCACGCGTTCCCACTCTTCGAGCAGGTCCGCAGACAGCGGCTCACCCACCGGGACGCGCAGCCGCACCTCCTGATCACGCTCCATGCGGGCCAGCAGCTCGTCGCGAAGCTCGGGATCGAGCACGTGCGCCTCCCCTCAAAACAACTCGGGCATGGTCACCTCTTGAGATGTTCGGATCGCTGGCGCTCGCCTCCTCCAGCCAGCGACTCGCTGGGCGCGATCCGTCAGGAACACCACGTCCTTGCCGACCGTAGACTCACGAATTGGCGAGGTAAAGCCCACCCGGATGATTGTTGGTTGCTCATCGGGTGCTTGCGTATAGGCGGAACGGCAGGACACTCGCCATCTCATCCCGGCACGATCCGGAGCGACAACAGCGGAGAGACCGCCATCAACGGGTACGTCGCGGCAGACGATGACACATCGATACGGATCCTTTCATGAGCCCAGAAAGCTAAAAGGTGACATGAACGCAAATTGCCTGCGCCCTAATAGTGATTGGATAGGGCAGAGTGTTTTGGCCGACCACTATCCATTGGCCTGGAATAAGCGGGTCGGGATTTCTAGCGTTGACAGGTACGGAGAAAAAGGCCAATCCGAGGCCCCCCTCTATCCAATAACCTCCGCCAGTTGCGACTTTCGCTTCCGGACAGTTGGCTACTGCAACACAGCCACCGAGGGCAACACATTCCACTGGCTCTCCGGTTACAAGCTGGTACCCGGAGAATCTAGGCCAACCCGGTTCGCCTTGCAGACCTTGCTTACCCTGCAGACCCCGCTCACCCTGCGCAGACGGCCGGCCCCCAGGCCGGACCGAGCTCGCCGGCTTGGCCATGGACAGCAAGACCCTGCGCGGCAGCCGCACCGCCGACACCACGGTCCACCTGCTGGCCGCCACTCGCCATGACACCCAGATCGTCGTGGCCCAGCGGCAGGTCGAGGCCAAGAACAACGAGATCCCCACGTTCGCGCCCTTGCTGTCCGGGCTGGATCTGTCGAGCGTGGTGATCACCGCCGATGCCCTGCACACCCAGCATGCCCACGCCCAGCAGATCGTCCAGGCACACGGCCACTACCTGCTCATCGTCACGGGCAACCAGCCCACGCTGCTGAGCCGGCTCAAGGCCCTGCCCTGGCGCGAAGCGATACTCAACGACCGCACCGACGAGACCGGACACGGCCGCCGCGAGATCCGCCGCATGAAGATCTGCACCGTCCGCCCGGGGCTGCCCTTCCCGCACGCCGCCCAGGCGATCCAGGTCAAACGCCGCCGCACCGACCACCACACCGGCAAGACCACCATCGTCACCATCTACGCCGTCACCAGCCTCCCACCGGGCCGCCTCACCCACGCCCAGCTCGCCGCCCTGATCCGCGGCCACTGGAACATCGAAGCCCTGCACCACATCCGCGACGTCACCTACCGCGAAGACGCCTCCCGCGTCCGGACCGGCACCGCACCCCGCATCATGGCCAGCCTCCGCAACCTGGTCATCGGCCTGGCCCACCTGATCGGCTGGACCAACATCGCCGCCGCCACCGACCACTACCGCAGCCACCCCGCCGACGGACTCCAGCTACTCGGTTTCACAACATGAGAACGCTTCGGCCTTGGCCAGCCGGCGACCCCAAAACTGCCACCGCGGAGTTCTCCCGCCCACCTGGCAGTCACGACCCGTTTCACGGCGATCTCTGCTCACAGGTGCTCACGTTCGCAAGTGCGTTGGAGGACGGAGAGGACTCTGCCGTGCGCTCGCAGCCACGGCGAGGATCAACAGCGCGATCGCCACCACGACCAACCCGAAGCAGCCCCCGCCAGGGGGGCGTGGCCTGTTCCTGCGCTCCGAGGCGGCGATGGACCTCCGCATTGCCTCGGCCTCTACCACATCCCCGCACTCGTTGCAGTACGACTCAAATCCGTACTCATGAAAACGGTCAAATTCGTGGAACAGGCCCCCACATTTCTTGCAACGAAACATCTAATCATCCTGGCCACCAATCAGGGGATCGAGCAATAGTCAAGACCCGTGGATCACGAGTTCCTCGGCGGCTGTGGGGACGGGTTCGACCGGCTTGCCGGTCGATGAAGGTCGCACCGGCGCGGACCAGGGCAATCAGGTGGGCGCCGCGCCCCGGATCATGGCCGGCCTCCGTAACTGGCCATCGGCCTGGCCCGCCTGATCGGCTGGACCAACATCGCCGCCGCCACCGACCACTACCGCAGCCATCCGGCGGACGGCCCTCAGCTCCTCGGTCTTACAACGTGAAAACGCTTCGGCCCTGGGTACTCGGCGTAGCAGTTCGCCCTCGGCGTCTTCACCACCGTGACACCCGCTACGGCGAAGATCTCGTCGAAGACGGCGGTGAACTTGGCCTCCCGATCGCGGATGAGAAAGCGAACGACGCCACCCGCTCACCGAAACCGATCAGGAGATTGCGGGCCTGCTGGGCAGTCCACGCTCCAGTTGTGTGGGAGGTCACCCCCAGGGTGTGCACGCGCCGCGTGTGCACATCCGTCACGAACAATACGTACAGCCGCTTCAGAGTGATCGTGTCAACGTGAAAGAAATCGCAGACCAGAGGCCCTTGAATCGGCAAGCGGAGGAAGGCCCGCCATGAGGTGTCGAGATCGCGGGGCGCCGGACTGATGCGCCGCGAGCGCAAGATACGCCGCACGGTTGCCTCGCTGACCTGGTGGCCAAGCCGCACCAGTTCCCCATGCAACCGATCGATATCCCCGAATTGGATGGCGAGTCACTCGTCCTGCGAGGGGTCTTCCGGGAGTTCCGTCGGCGGGCAACGGGGCGGTGTAACGCAGCCACTTGTTGCGCTGAGACGCAAACACTCAGGTGAACGGCCGGCCGTTCAGCAACGCCCTGCCGAGAGCGGTGATGTGATGGAAAATGGTGTTGCCATCACGTCTGGAATCAACCAGGCCGGCATTGCGCAACACTGTCGTGTGCCGGCTCGCCATGGCCAGCGAGATGCCGAGGCGCCGGGCCAGCTCCGTCGTGGTCATGGGGCCGGCGACCTGCTCCAGGACGTAAGCGCGGGTCCGCCCGAGCAGAGCCACGACCGGTTCGTGTTCCATCGTGCCGTCCGCCCGGACACGAGGCAGCCAGCCGACGGGCGGCTGTACGGGAAAGCACAGCACAGGCGGCAAATCGGTGTCCCGCAGCGTGATCGGATGGCGGCGGCAGAACGCTGACGGCAGGAGAACGAGACCGCGCCCCTCAAGGTGCACGTCATGGTCCACGTAGTCGAGCACGCTCAGGACCGGTGGCTCCCACACCACGTCAGGATGCAGCTCGCCCAGCAGGCGATCGACGCCACCGTCGGCGAGCCCCTGCAGCCGCCGGTCGCGGTGGGCCTGCAGGTGTGGTCGCAGCATGCGTTTGTACGGAGCTATTCCGGCACGGTGATACTCGGTAATGGCGTTGCCCAACCGGTCGAGCATCGGAGCGCCTCCGTCCAGCAGCGCTCTGATGGACGAGGAATTCGGCTGCTTGTCATTGAAATAACTCAGCTCCTCGCGGAGCCGTTGCGTCGGGGTGGACAACAGCCAATCCAGTTGCTCCTCCAGCGCGGCGCCCCCGCGCCCAGGGGTGAGGAAATCCGGCGAATATCCTTGGGGCGGCGCCAATGACAGCAACAGGCGTATATCAGGGACTTTCACCTGCCGCGTCCGCCGCCACCACTCCCCATAAATCAGGTCCCGCCCTTCCTGCAGCACATGCAAGCTCAGCAGCACGTCCCACAACGGGTCCGTGTCCTCGGCCAAAGTAATCCGCCGTAAGTCCTGGCTGGTGAAGTGTATTCGCAGCACTTCAGCCCTCTCGTCTCGTCGGAGCAGATCTCCTCATCCTTCGACTACCGTCCGGGCAGAATGGTTTGACCTTCTTCGCCTGGGTACGCCGGGGCCGTTCGGCCGCCGAACTCACTGGCGCGATCGACCGTCACGTCGAGGATGACCAGCGGCGATGGCGGCCGTGAACAGGGCCACGTGGACGAATCGGAGCGCTTCGGCGAGCCCGGAGTGAGAGGCCTGCGGGACGTGGCGGTCCGCCACCGTGGAGATGGCTGCCGACCCCTGCCGCCTGCCCCCGCCTGGTAGCCGCGACTCCCCCGCCATTTCCTCAGCCAGGCTTGTGAACTGTGTTATTGCGTCAGCGTGCAAACGTTTGACCCGGCAGAGCCGTATCCGGCATTCTCGTGAGAAGCCAATTCATCGTGGCGGTACGCATATCGGCCGATGCGAGTCTGAAAATCCTTATTTTTATGGCACGCGTCATGTCCGGCTGCGGCTGAGTGTCTCTTATACGTTCAGCGGAGATCAGCCGGACGGGCTCATGGCGTCCCCCGAATTCGAAGGGAACACTCGTGACTGAACTCATCACTCGTCTCGGTGAACGCATGATCAGTGCGCTGGTGCCGCAGGAGAAGGCCGAGGCGGTGGGCGGCTGCAAGGTCTACTCGTGCTATTGCCCTTATCACGCAGCCTGGGGGACCTA
The DNA here is from genome assembly GCF_040659615.1 of Nonomuraea sp. NPDC049784. Taxonomy (NCBI): domain Bacteria; kingdom Bacillati; phylum Actinomycetota; class Actinomycetes; order Streptosporangiales; family Streptosporangiaceae; genus Nonomuraea; species Nonomuraea sp. NPDC049784. The sequence continues at coordinate 4,564 of NZ_JBFAMX010000325.1, read as the reverse complement.
CTCATACGACACTGTCCACGGCACCTACTGCTGGTCCTGCAGGCACTCGTGACGAGCGCTTGAGCCGTCTGGGTTCCAGCGGCCTCGAGCGCTCCCGAAGAGACGGTAGACAGTGGTGAAGGGGGATGGCGTGGCGCTGCTCACCGCGAGCGTCGTGACAATCGCAATCTTGTGCGCGTTCAACCTGGTGCTGGTGTTAGCCCTCGCGAAACGGGTGAGGGATCTTGCGACCCTGGTGGCTCAGGCACGCAATACCGGGAACGTGCGGGACGGTTTCCTGGCGGTCGGCGAGACGGTCGGTGATTTCACGGCACGGACGGTTGACGGCCGGGAGCTGACGCGCGATGCGCTGACCGCCGGAGCTGTGGTCGGATTCTTCAGCACCAGCTGTGGAGCATGCCGGGAGAAGATCCCCGCTTTCGTCGAGCAGGCACGTGAACTTCGCGGCCAGGGACGGCTTGCGCTGGCCGTGGTGGTGACGGGACCGGACGATCCGGCGTCTTATGTGGAGCCGCTGGAACAGGCCGCGCACGTGGTGGTGGAAGGTCACGATGGTCTGGTCGGCAGCGCGTTCAAGGTCGGGGCCTTTCCCGCGTTCTGCGTGATCGGCGACCACGCGCGGGTGCTGGCGGTGAGCGCCGATCCCGGCGAGGCGGCACATGCGCATGCTCCGGCCCTCCTGGGGAGGGCCGGAGCATGATGGGCCGGCCTGTGGCAGGTCCGGCGCTCGGCGCCGTTCGGCACGGTGGACGGCTTGTCGGGCTCTGCGCGCGGGCGGCCATGCCGCACGTCTGGGGCTACTTCCTGCTCGAGATCCTGATCGGGACGCAAGGGGTGGCGGCCGCCTGGCTCACTAAGGTGGTCATCGACGGGCTAATCGGGCAAGTGCGGTTGGCGGACGTGCTGTGGCCGGTGACGGTTCTGTCGGTGCTGGGACTGGTACGCGGGGTCGCTCCACTGGCCCGCAGGTACCTGGTCGCGGAGATAGACCGCCGAGCGGCCTTAACCGCACAGGACGGCCTGTTCAAGGCGATCGAGCGCTTCGTCGGGCTCGATCGCCTGGAAGATCCGATCTTCCTGGACCGGCTCCGGCTCGCGCAGCAGAGTGTGTTCGCGCCCGGCAGGTTCGTCGAGGCGGCCTTCGGCATCTTCCGGGGAACGGTGTCGCTCGTCGGTTTCATCGGTTCTCTCGCCGTGATCAGCCCACTGGTCACCGGCATCGTCGTCATCGCGGCGGTCCCGGGGTTCGTCGCCGAGTTCCGCGTGTCACAGCGCCGGCACAAGATGTTCATGGACATCGGCCCGGCACAACGGCGGGAGCTGTTCTACGCGAACCTGCTCACCAGCCCGCAGGCGGCCAAGGAGATCCGCCTGTTCCAGCTCGGCCCGTTCCTGCGCGGCCGGATGACCGGCGAACGGCGGGCCGCGAACGCGGCCAAGCGCCAACTCGATCGGCGTGAGCTGACGACGCAGACCGGGCTCGTCCTCCTGTCGATCATCGCCTCCAGCGTCGGCCTGGTGTGGATGGTGGCGGCGGCCGGTCGTGGTCAGCTCACGATCGGAGACGTGTCGGTGTTCATCGCCGCTGTGGCCGGTACCCAATCCGGTCTCACCGACCTGATCGTCTCGACCACCGCGGCGTACCAGGAGGCGCTCCTGTTCGAGCACTACGAGGCCGTACTGCGCGCCGCCCCTGCGCCTGTCCCTGCTTCGGCTGCCCGGCCCGCCACTGTGCCCGCGCTTCGCGACGGCATCCGGCTGCGCGACGTGTGGTTCGGCTACAGCGACGATCACGACTGGGTGCTGCGCGGGGTCGACCTGTTCATCCCTGCGGGCGCTACGATCGCGCTCATCGGGGCCAACGGCGCCGGCAAGAGCACGCTGGTGAAACTGTTGTGCCGTTTCTACGAGCCGACCCGAGGCGCCATCCTCTGGGACGGCATCGACATCCGGCAGCTCCCGCACGAGGAGCTCCGAGCTCGGATGGGCGCCGTCTTCCAGGACTTCATGGAGTACGACTTCAGCGCCGCCGACAACATCGCCGTGGGTGAGCTGTCCGCGCTGGACGACGAGGTCCGCCTGCGTAAGGCCGCGGAGCTCGCGGGGATCCATGACGCCATCAGCGCGCTGCCCCGCGGCTACCAAACCCTGTTGACCCGGATGTTCGTCGCCGGCCCCGGCCCGGCCGGCTCGGACGTCGGAGTCGTCCTGTCCGGCGGGCAGTGGCAGCGCATCGCCCTGGCCCGCGCCTACCTGCGCCAGGACTGCGATGTCATGATCCTGGACGAGCCCAGCTCCGGGCTGGACGCCGACACCGAACATGACCTGCACACCAGGCTCAAGGACATCCGCAGCGCAAAGACCAGCATCCTGATCTCGCACCGCCTCGGCGCCGTACGGGACGCCGACCTGATCTTCGTGCTCGATGACGGCATCATCGCCGAGCAGGGCACACACGCCCAGCTACTGACTCTCGACGGCGACTACGCGCGGATGTTCTCCCTGCAGGCGGCCGGCTACCAGAGCGAGCAGGTAGGTCAACCATGATCATCGCACTGGCCTGCGGCCTGGTCATCGCCGCGGCCGCATGGGCCGGGCTCACTCTGCGACGCCGGCTGCTGGTCATCGCGGTGATCGGCAACAGCATGCAGCCGACGTACGGCCCGGGAACGCGCCTGCTGGCCCGGCGTGTCGCGGACGTCTCCAAGCTGCGGAGAGACGACGTCATCATCCTGAGACCACCCGCCGCGGAACAGCCGGTCGGCGTCAGAGTGCCGGCCGCCGACGGAAGGGTGATGGCCATCGGCTTGGGGCCGGTGACCAGCCTGGTCGTCAAGCGGGTGCTCGCGCTGCCCGGCGATCCCGTGCCGCGCGACCGCGTCCCCTCACTCGCTCACGTCGATGAGGAGACCGTCCCCGCGGGACGCATCGTGGTCCTCGGGGACAATCCGGAGGAGTCGGTGGACTCTCGCAGGTACGGCTACCTCTCGGAGGATACGCTGGTCGCAGTGGTCATCCGCGCACTGGCGGGGAATCAGGCTGCTCCAGGGCCTTGGCATAGCCCTTGACGGTGGTTGGTCGACCGCAGGGACCTCCAGGCGCAGGGTCCGTACCGACATCGCGATGTCGCCTCCCAGACCGCGCGCAAGGCGCTGATCGGCGCGCCGGCGTTCATCCGGCACAGCAAGGCCCACTCCCTAGCCCGGTGGCGGCCCCGTCCTGGACATGGGGCCGTACTATCTGGCCATACTGGTGAATCTTGCCGAGCCCGTGCCGGACCGCATCGAGGTCCACTGAAGGGACGCTCACCTTGCCCAATCCCAACCCCTTCGACGGCAACGTACGACTGCGGCGACGCGAAGACGCGGACCGGTCCGTCCTGCCACCTGTCGCCGGCCTGTTCGGCGCGGTCGGCGCCAAGGACCAGACGCGCCGCGCGCTCGGTTTCGGGGAGTGACCCCTGAGCAGACCGCGACGCTGAGCGCGGTCGTCGACACGATCGTCCCCGCCGACGAGTACCCGAGCGGCACCGAGGCCGGCGTCCTGCACTACCTCGAGCAGCAGACCGGCGTGCACGCGGACTACGGCGCGGGGCTCGACGCCATCGAGGCCGAGGCGCGAGAGAGGTACGGCGCGAGCTTCCCCCTGCTCGCGTACGAACGACGCGAAGCGCTGCTGCGGGATCTGGAGGCCGGCGCCACCCGCACGCCGTGGCCGTTCGACGCGGCGGTGTTCGTGAGCACGGTGGTGGGGCACGTCATGGAGGGCTTCTACGGTGACCCGGGCAACGGCGGCAACCTCGACGCCGTCTCCTGGCGGATGATCGGGTTCGAGGTGCGGGGATGATCAGGCGAGAGGTGCGCGGCTGATGCGGGTGGACGCGGTCGTGATCGGATCGGGCGCCGGGGGCGGGGTCGCCGCCGCGGTCCTGGCTGAGGCGGGCAAACAGGTGCTCGTGCTGGAGCGGGGCCGCGATCTCACGTACGACCGGATCGGCCGCGATCACCTGCGCAACCACCGGATCGCCCGCTATCCGCACCGGTCCGGGCCGGACTACGAGGACGGCCCGCGCGTCTTCGTCGACGCGATGGGCCGCGAGCAGCTGGTACGGGCCCACGAGCCGGGCTTCCACGGCAACGCCACGCTGGTCGGCGGCGGTACACGGCTCTACGGGGCCCAGGCGTGGCGGTTCCTGCCCACCGACTTCGCCATGGCGAGCACGTACGGCGTGCCCGCGGGGAGCAGCCTCGCCGACTGGCCCATCGGCTACGAGGACCTGGAGCCCTATTACGAGCGTGCCGAGTGGGAGATCGGGGTCTGCGGCGACCACGCGGCCAGTAGCCGTTATTGGACGCGTGCCAGGCCGTACCCCATGCCCCCGCTTCCTGAGGGCCTGCAGGCCAGAGCGCTGCGCGGGGGTGCGGCGGCCCTCGGCTGGGACGTGCTGCCGGTGCCTCTGCTGATCAATTCGGTGCCGTACGCCGGGCGGTCCGCCTGCACCCGCTGATTCCGGGGAGACAGCCGCGCTGCCCACGCCTCGCGACGTGAAGCATGATGCAGCGAT
>NZ_JBFAMX010000324.1:0-11141 GCF_040659615.1 Nonomuraea sp. NPDC049784 | reverse complement strand
TCGCCTGCCAGACCATGCCGGCGGCACCGAACAGCCGGGCCGCGCGCTCGTCTCGGCCGTCAGCCGCCTCGACCCAGGCCAGCACCTCGAGGCAGGCGGCGACACCCCACCGGTCGTCCAGCGACCGCATGATCTTCAGGCCGCTCCTGACCAGGGCGGAGGCCCGGTCCTGCTCGCCCCTGAACCACCGTGCGAGGCCGACGACCCACAGCGCGTTCGACTTCGACAGGTAGGCGCTCCGGGTCTCGCACATCGCCAGGCACTCGGCGGCGAGCGAGTCCGCGCGATCATCGTCTCCAGCGCTGGAGTAGGCGATGACCAGATGGAACAGAGTCATCCACACGCCGTCCTGGTCGCCGTTGGCCGCGTGGAGGCCCCGCGCCTCGCGCAGGAGCCCGATCGCGCCGGCCGTGTCACCCTGGAGGTAGGCGGTCAGCCCGGAGAAGTGCGCGACGAACGCGAGGGCGACCCGGTCGTCGAGCCGCCGCGCCAGCTCGCGGCACTCCTCCAGCAGCGGCGAGGCCGCGGTCAGATCGGCCTGCCTGAGGGCGAACCAGGCGTCCACCCACAGCGCCTTGACCCGGGCGGCGGTGGGCTCCGCGTCCAGCTCCAGCGCCCGCTCCAGCCAATGGCGGCCCTCGCCGAAGGAGCCGGCGAAGAACACCCAGTAGTTCCACAACGCCGCCACGATCTCCAGGGCGTGTCGCGCTTCGCCGGGCTCGCGGAGGCAGAAGTCCAGCGCGGCCCGCAGGTTGGCGTGCTCGTGCCGCAGCCGAATGATCCACTCCGCCTGACGCGGGCCGAACCAGTCGGCCTCCGCCCGTACGGCCAGGCCGCGGAAATGGTCGCGATGCCGGCGGCGCGACGCCACCTCCTCCCCTGACTCGGCCAGAACGTTCTGGCCGTACTGGCGGATGACCTCCAGCAGCCGGTAACGGGCGTGCGTGACGTCCTCGCCGCGTACCAGGATCGACTTGTCCAGCAGGGACGCCACCAGGTCGAAGATCTGCTCCTGCGGCAGGCCGTCGCCCGCGCACACGTGTTCGGCGGCCTCCAGGTCGAACTCGCCGGAGAAGACCGACAGCCGGGCCCACAGGGTCCGCTCCTGCGGGGTACACAGGTCGTAGCTCCAGTCGATCGCCGCCCGCATCGTCTGGTGCCGGGGCACCAAGGCGCGGTACGCCGGAGTACGGGTGTCGAGCCGGTCCAGGATCTGCGTCACGGACAGTGCCTGCAGCCGGGCCGCGGCCAGCTCGATGGCCAGCGGGATGCCTTCCAGGCGACGGCAGAGCGCGGTCACCGCCTCCGCGTTGGCCTCCGTGACCATGAAACCGTTCAGCACGGCCGCGCCCCGCTCGGTGAACAGCCTCACCGCTTCGGACCGCGTCAGGGCCGCCGGCGGCTGGCCCGGCTCCGGGACGGCCAGCGGAGGCACGGCCAGCACGTATTCACCTTCGACGCCCAGCGTCTCCCGGCTGGTCGCCAGGATCCGCAACCTGGGGGCCGCGCCCAGCAGCTTGCCGGCGAGCACGGCGGCCGCGTACGTCAGATGCTCGCAGCCGTCGAGCACCAGCAGCAACTGCTTGTCCTCCAGGAACTCCACCAGCCCCGACAAGGGGCGCTGGGACGACTCGTCGCGCAGACCCAGAGCGTCGGCCACAGCCCGCGGGAGCAGCTCTCCGTCCTGGAGCGGGGCCAGATCCACCAGCCACACGCCGTCGCAGAAGGCCCGCCGGGCCTCGGCCGCCACGCGCAACGCCAGCCGGGTCTTGCCCACCCCACCGAGGCCGGTCACCGTCAGCATACGCGTGTCGGCCAGCAGCCGCCGGGCCTGTGACAGCTCCTGCCGGCGGCCGACGAACCCCGTCACCTCGACGGGCAGGTTACCGGCGGGCCGCCTTCGCGTCACCGCTGCCATGGTTAACAGTAGGTTTCACCCGCGAACCAGGTCAAACGTTTCTCCAGGTCAGCCGCAGCGCCCGGCCCGCTGGGCGGTACCAGCCTGGGCCATCTGAGTCCGATTGAGACCCAGGGGAAGGCGAGGCGGTCGTCGCCGTTCAGCAGGTCGACGCCGGCGATCTTCTCGATCCGGCGCAGCCGGTAGTACACGCTCACGCGGCGGACGCACAGGCCGGCGGCGCGGCCGAGAGGCGGTTCGGTACGACAATCGCCGCCAGTGCTTGCCCGAGGATGTGCACCGTGCGGGCCTCGGCGTTACGGTCGCCGGTCGCGCGACTGTGCTCCAGTACGCGGACGCACCATCGGCGTACGTGAGGAACAGGCGCGATTGGCGGAGAATCGCTTCATCTTCGCTTCCTCGTGCGGTGTAAATCTTCACCGCTCTTGGCACTAACGTGATCTGATGTCCCGCTTGCCCATTCTCTGCGTAGCCGTTCTGACTGTTGCGGTCGGATTGGTGGTGCGCGCGTTGTTCGACGGCCCCGTGTCGAAGTACGCGGGCGACGCCCTCTATACCGTGTTGATCTACACGCTCGTGGTGTTGATCCTCCCCAGGGTGAGCCCTTGGGTGGCGGCGGTGCTGGCGGCCGGGGCAAGCTGGGCGATCGAGTTCGCCCAGCTTGAGGAGATCCCGGCCGTGCTGCGGCCGCTACTGGGCAGCACGTTCAACCCGCCCGACCTCTTCTGGTACGCGGTGGGCGCCGCGGCGGCCTGGGCCGCGCACACGCTCTGGTTGCGGAGGGCGGGATGACGGCGTGGCGGATCCTGCTCGGGGTCAGCAGGACCTGACCTCGTCCAGGTAGGAGGCCATGCCGTAACGGAAGAAGAAGGTCTTGTGCGGCTGGAGCACCTTGCACGGGCTGTCGAAGTTGTACTGAATGATGATCTTGATGCGGATGGTACGGCCGCAGTCGTTGCGAACCTTCACCCACTTGCTGAGGTCGTGTCCCGTCCAGGTCGTCGCGCAGTCCGGGGCGCTGTCGAGGATTGTGCTCACGTCCGTGACGGCCGTCGGCCCGGCCAGTGCACCGGCGGAGGCCGACGCGCCATAGGCGGGCAACGCGACCAGCGCGGCAGAGGTGAGCGTCGCCATCGCCATGAGTCGGAACTTTCCTGTCATGCTCATCCATTCCTCTCGACTGATGATCAGCGATTGCGTGATCGCAGCGATCGGTAGAGCCGCCTAGTTCCACTGATTGGAACAAGTGTTTCCTTGATCCCAGCGGACCGCCTCCGCGATACGCGGCGAGTTATCCGCTCACCGCGGCAGCTGAGATGGCGGCCACCTTCAGCTCGGTCGCCTGGATTTGACCGGGCACAGCCAGCTCACCTGGGCAGACAGGTGTCTAACAAGCGACGCAACAAAATTGGACACAATTGACCGATCTTGTACGTCGGGCGTAAAACGCCAAGAGGTCCAGCCGACCGTCTCGTTCCCCTTAGGAAGGTGGTCTTCAAATGGGCGACGCGGTGACCTCGCCTCCGCCAGATCCGGCATCGGCAGGCAGCGCCCGGGAATTCATCGACGTACTCGACCGGCTCAGGATCTGGGCGGGACGGCCCTCACTGCGCCGCTTGCGTCACCTGGCCGGCCGCTCCACCACCCCCGATGGCCACCCTGCGGATGCCCTGCCACCGAGCACCGTGTCCTACATCCTCAACGGACGGGGGCTGCCCGGCCTGCCGCGGCTGGCCTTCGTCGAGGCCTACGTAGCGGCGTGCCTCGCCGCCTGCGACCTGTCACCCGAGGAGATCGAGACTCAAATCGCCCGTTGGCAGGACGCCTGGCGGCGAATAGCCAGCCCTGGTGACCTTGAGTCCGGCACCCAGCCGGTCAAGGAGACAACTCCCTCGGTTCACGCCTCCGAGCCGATGCCCGCGCGGCCGACCCGAGCCCGCATCGTGCTGTTTGGCCTCTCCGGGCTCGTGGCGGGCACGCTGATCGCCACGGTTGTGACCCTGTTCCTGTGGCCCGCCGATAAGGGAATCCCCTTGGTCCGCGGCGAAGATCCCAACCGGTGCGATTCGCCCTACGTCTGCTTCTATGATCGCGGGCAGACCGGCCGGTTCCGCGATGTCACCGACGACTATCAATCCCTCAACGACAGCCGCGACACGCCGGCCATGGTCAACCCTCGCAAGGATGACGTGGTGTGGCTGCGCTGGGAGGACGGCCACAGTGAGTGCACCATGCCCTTCGCAACCTACCGCCTCGCCCCGCGAGTGGCCGAGATCCGCATCAGCCGCGACTACCGCTGTCCCCCGTACACGGGCAAGCATCGGGCCATCCTGGATCCGGCCGCAGTAGTTCCAGCGCCCCTGCCGCCCTGCTACGTCACCACCCCACAATCTCGATCTTGAAGAGGGGGTCCGCGTAGCTTCGGCCGTATCCATTACCGCCGGGACCGCCGGTGGCCGGGATCTCGCGGCGGACGCCGAGCCTTCCCAGGCGGGGAATTCGCAGCCGCCAAGTTACGCGGCGGTGCGCACCGCCGGAGAGCTGTACGTGGAGTACGAGGGCGAGGCGAAGCCCGAGTACTACGACACGGTGGCGGATCCGAACCAGGAGCCCAACGACCCCGGCAACGCCAGGACCTCCGACCTGCCGAGCTCACGGGTCTCCAGCGCGTTCACCCCTCGTCCCCGCTGATCTCATCGCCGGTCAGCTCGCGCAGGCGGCGCAGCAGCGCCGCACGGCGGGCATGGGCCCGTACGAGCAGCACCAGCGCCGCCGCGACGAACAGGCCCCCGACCGCCAGCGCAAGCCCCAGGCCGGTGGCGCGCTGGACGGTGACGACGACCACCAGCGCGGCCGTGGCGGCGGAGGCGATCAGGCCGATCCAGGCGGCGATCACCCGATCCGCCGCGAACAACGGCACCCGGCGTGTCAGCAGCCACCCGCCGTACCCGGCCCACGCCAGGCAGAACACGGTGAACAGTCCGAACGCCAGATGCGTACGGCCAGGCAGCGGGCCCGGTTCGCTCCACCACAGCACGGCCACGAACACCGCCCCGGCAAGCCCGGCCACCAGCGCCGCCACCGCCCGAACACGCCTGCTCGGCGACAGCGACCGCTCCAGCCGCTCGATCATCTCCTGCGCCGACAGACGCGGTTCCTCCTCGGTCATGGCCGATACCCCTTCTCCTCCAGGTGCTCACGCAGCAGGCGACGGGCCCGGTTGAGCCGGGACTTGACCGTGCCGGCGGGAATCTGGCAGATCTGCGCGCAGTCCTCCACCGGCAGGTCTTCCAGGTAGAACAGGACGAGGACCTCCCGCTCCAGCACCGGCAGGGCCGACAGGGCGCTCACCAACTCGGCGCGATCCACCATGGCCTCGACCGGGTCGTCGACGGCGATGTCCCCCTGCGCGAGCCCCTCCTCCTCGCCGGCGTACTGGCTGCGCAGGCGGTCGATCACCGATCGACGGACGATCGTGAACAGCCAGGGCGCGAACCGGCCCGGTTCCCGCAGCCGGGGCAGGCCGCGGACCACCGCCAGCCAGACCTCCTGGCTCACGTCGTCGGCCCGCTCGGCATCCAGCATGCGCCGCACGTATGTCCATACCGGCACCCGCCAGCGGGCCACCAGCTCGGCCAGTGCCGCCCGCTCACCCAGCTGGGCGCGCACCACCAGCAGCTCATCGGTCATCTCATCCTCCCGTCACCCTGCACAGTCGGACGAGAAGCCGATCAGGTTCACCGTTTCCGCATCATCGTGCGGAGCCGACCAGGCTCATTCTGGCCATCGCAGCAAGCCGCGCTGCCGCCGGAACCATCCAGCAGAACCTGGAACGCGCCGCGCCACCATCGACCGCCCTCTACCGGATGTTCGATCGTCACGACAGCCACGGTTCCGCCGAGCGGTTGCTGGCGTACTTCACCGGCGAGGACGGGTCCACGACGGAGGAGCTCATCGCGAGCCTGCCCGAGATCGGCAACTTCCTCGGTGTACTCGCCTCGGCCACCTTGGGCGAACGGGGCGCTACCGCGGTCCCGGCGGTGCACGCGGCGCTCCGCGCGGTTCCCTTCCCGGCCCGGGAAGACGCCGACCACTGGTTCCGTGACGAGTCGACCAAGTACCGGCTGATGCACGCCCTCAGGCGGGCCGGTGCGGCCGCGGCGCCCGCGACGCCAACCCTGGGCGTTCGCCGGACTCACATGCTGGTGCTAGGCATTGGCTCGGCGGAGGCGTTCGGCTGCTTGTGCCCGGAGCGCATTGCCGGACACTGGGATGTCGCCGTGCAGTGCTTCCCATCGGGCGTTGTGCGCTGCCGGCCACAAGCTGGCCGCCCACGCGATCTCCCGCTCCACGGCCGTGAACAAGCGGCCCCGAATGTCCTGATAGGCCACCAGGAACGCCTCGGAACTTTCGATCGGCGCCAGCGTGGGCGGCCCGGCGCTGGCGAACGCCCCACTCGCCGCTCCCACCAGCGCCGCCTCCGGCTGCCACGCCAGGCTGTCCCAGTCGTGCACCGCCCACACCTCCCGACCGTGCCACCGGAGGTTCTGTGCCTCGAAGTCGGCGTGGCCCAGCACGCACGGCAGACTGGCGGCCAGTATCCGCCCGCGGGCCCGGTCGGCCGTGTCAGCGACGTACGCGGGCACGGCGCTCTGGTCTCGGGCATCGAGAAACTCGATCGCCGGCCACACTCCGGAATCCGTGTGGTCCCAACGCACCCAGCGCGGATTCGGCAGCGGCGGCGCGACCGTCACGTCAGCCAGTTCGGCCATCAGCTGGGCGAACACCTCCGCGTAGCGCACGGCCACGTCCGGCGAGTCCCCGTCCAACACCTCGCCGCCGGGCCGGAACTCCTCGGCGTGCACGGCCAGCGAACCGACACCGACCACTGGCGTGAGCGGCCGGGCACACGCAAACCCGCGCTCGGCCAACCGGGCCTGTGCCGCGACACACGACACGGCCCGACCGTCATCGGCGCGCGTCTTGACCACGACTTCCCTGCCATCGGCCAACCGGAGACCGAACACCATTGACATCTGTTGTAGCCGGAACAGCACGTCGGCGGGTTCGCCACCCAGATGGTCCAGACACCAAGCCGGCAACCAGTCCGGCAGATCGTCCAACGGCACACTGAGGACTGTGCCATGTGCACCGGAAGCGAGGGGTATGGACCCACGCACTGGAGCCAGCCCCGCCCGCTGGGCGCTGCTACCCGGATAGGACAAAGGCGACGGCGGCGCTATTGGCACCTATATGCCAGGTCGAGTGAGAAACCACTGCGCTTGCCGGACCGCGTGCCATGATCCTTGAGAAAGTGATCGAAGTCTTTCTCGTTCAGTTGATCCCGCTCGTCTCGGTGAACTTGTCCCATTTGGGAACAACTCCCGTCTCAGACGCGCGACACGCGGGCGCCTGGACCTTGGGGTAGCCGCGCGACCTACGGCAGATGAGCGCATTGGCGACCCGTCAAGTTGATCGGCGGGAAAATGGTTGGAAGGGACGACGTTCGGGCTGATAGCGTTCCGCAGACCGTGACATCACGCGAGGAGGTGAGACCCATGAACGCTGTATCGATGTGGGTGCTCCCCTTCGTCGTCACGGTCGGGCGATTGATGTAGGTGTCGCCGGGAGCGCCTCGACAAGGCACTCCCGAAAGGCAACAACCTATGAATTCTGCGCAGTTCACTTCGGGCATGGGCGAGCATGCCGTATTAATCACACGGGTCGCGGAGAGGCAATGGCACGCTGTGGAGGACCACCGGGTGGTCGGTCGCGGCGACGCTTCGCGCAGGCCCGACGGGCGGATCTTCCTCAGCATCGACGCGTGGCACGGCTCGGTCTTCGACCAACTCGCCGATGCCATGCTGGCGGACCTGCCGAAGCCGCTGTACACGGTGGTCGACGAGGCTGACCTCGACTTGACGTCCCAGTGGGAGCGAGCCGGCTTCACGACCCGACGCCGCGAGTGGGAGTACCTCGTGCCCACCGACCCGCGGGCCACGGGACTCGGCTCAGTGCTACCGCCGTCGGGCGTGACGATAGTGGCCGTCGGCGAGGCGGAGGAGGGCCGTCTGCGTACGTTGGACCGCGTGATTCGCGACGAAGTCGAGGCCACCGTCGGATGGCAGGAGATGCCGGCTGAGGTGTTGCCCCGCCCGGACGGCGTTACCCTGGTGGACCCGTCGAAGTACGCGGTGGCAGCACAGTCCGGCAAATACGTGGGACTGGTCCGGGTGGTGCCGGTGATCCGGCAGCCACGGATCGGGCTGATCGCAGTCCGGTCCGCCCAGCACCGCCGCGGTATCGCCCGGGCGCTGCTCGCCCACGTGCTGGGTTCGCTGCACCGCAGCGGGATCGAAACGGCATCGGCTGAAGTGAACGAATCCAACGGGGCGGCCATGGCGCTGTTCGAAGGCGTCGGCGCCCGGCGTGCGAGCAGCAACCTGGAATTGGTGCTTCGCTGAAGCCCCACCGCGCACGGCCGGCCACCGTCCGCGACAACCGCGTCTGCCGAGGCGCCTCCATCACGGTTGCGTCAACGGAATTCGTTTCCCAACCGACCTCACAGTCACCGACCGGAGAATTGCGAGAATATGGCAAGAACAGCAGGCGGCATCGAAGTCGAGGGCACCGTCGTCGAGTGCCTACGCAACGCCACCTTCAAGGTGGAACTCCAGAATGGGCACAAGGTGCTGGCGCACATCAGCGGGAAGATACGGAAGAACTACATCAAGATCTTGCCGTATGACCGGGTGCTCGTGGAGCTCAGCCCGTACGACCTCACCCGCGGGCGGATCCTCTACCGGTACAGGACGTAGCGGCGGGCACGTCATCGGCCTGCTGCGACAGCGGTAAGGGCGTCCGGCTTCGAGCCGGACGCCCTCGTAGCAAGGTCATCGGCGTGAGGGCGGCCGAGCTGGATCGCGCTCGACGCCGCCGGCGGCCGCGCTCGCCATGGCCGCGGCCGCCCTGACCTGGTGGTACGGCCGAACGGACGCGCGCCGAACCGCGGCCGCGTAGCGCAGGAGCAAGCCCCTGACAAGCCGGTCTCCTGAGTGCCGGTGCGTTTGGGGTCGCCGGGTTGCGTACGAAAGCCGTGACGGAGTCACCGGAGCGCAGCGCCAGGTCAGTCAGGATGCGGCCGGTGGGGCCGGTCGCTCCCAGGATGAGCAGATTCATGAGAGAGGGACCTTCCGGGTGGGGCTGCGGTGGGAGGAGTGCCGTTCGCGCCGGGTATCGACGGCATCCGCCACGGGCCGGCCGGAGCGGACCGGGCCCCGTCAGTGGTGCGGGGCGGCGAACGAGCGTGTCGGAACCGTGTCGAGCGCGGCGAGGGTCTCTTCGTCGAGGGTGATCGCGCCCGCTGCCAGGTTCGCTTCGAGATGGGATGCGTCGGCGGTGCCCGGGATGAGCAGCACATGGGGGGCGCGGTGCAGCAGCCAGGCCAGGCCGACCTGCGCCGGGGTGCATCCCAGGCTCTGGGCGGCGGTGAGCACGGCCGGCTCGTCGGTCACTTTCGGAAGACCCGCGAGCGCGCCGCCGAGGGGGAAGTAGGGCACCCAGGCGATCTGCTCGTCCGCACAGAGCTGGAGCATGTCCTCGTCGTCGCGCGTTACGAGGCTGTAGGCGTTCTGCACACAGACGATGCCCGCCGGCAGGGCGCGGCGCAGTCCGTCGAGGGCCACGCTGCTCAGCCCGATCGCACCAATCTTGCCTTCGCTGCGCAAGGCGATCAGTTCCGCGAGCTGGTCGTCGAGGTCGACCACCTGGTCGTCCGGGACGGGGATCGTGAGCCCGGCATCGACGCGGCGGAGGTTCACCACCGGGATCCGCTCCAGCTGAAGCGTGGCGAGGTTCTCCTCGACGCCGGCCCGCAGCTCCTCGGGCCGCTGCGCCAGACGCAGCGGGGCCGGGCCGCCGGGATCGGAGGCGGCGCCGACCTTGCTGACGACCAAGACGTCGTCCTGGGGCCGGAGCGCCTCGCGGATGACATCGTTGACGAAGCCGTCACCGTAGAACTGGGCGGTGTCCACGTGGTCGACGCCGAGGTCGATCGCCTGGCGCAGCAGGGCGACGGCGGCGCGGCGGTCACCGTGCAGGCGCTGCAGCTGCATCGCGCCGTACCCGACGCGCGAGACCGTACGGCCGGCCGGCCGTCGCGATGCGCGGCGCAACCGCGAGAAGCTCATCGCCGCCGCCCAGGCCGCCTTCGCGGCCGCCGACAGCCCGGTTGTGCTGGAGGCCATCGCCCGCCAGGCTGGAGTCGGAATCGGGACCCTGTACCGCCACTTCCCCACCCGTGAGAGCCTCGTCGACGCCGTCTACGCCGCCGAGCTCGACGACGTCACCGCGAGCGTCCCCACTCTGCTCGAACAGCACCCGGCCGACGTCGCGCTCCGGGCCTGGATGGGCCGCTACGCCACGTTCGTCGCCACCAAACGCGGGATGATGGAGACGCTGCGCGCCGGCTTTGCCTCCGGGCGCATCGCAGCCCCCTCACGGGAACGCGTCACCAGCACGATCGCCACGATCCTCGAACAGGGTGTCGCAGCGGGCACGCTCCGCGCGGACGTCCACCCCGACGACGTCACCACGATGCTCGTCGGCGTGTTCCTCGCCATCACGGCCGGCGCCCCTCAGGAGCAGACCGATCGCCTGCTCGACCTCCTCACCGACGCGGTCCGCCCGCGAACGAGCGCCGGTACGGACTCGTGATCAGCGGGGTCGGCTGCGTCGGCAAACGGCCGACGCCGACCGGCACCGCGCGCTCAACGAGCCGGGACTCTCGACGGTCGCTGTGGACGATCAGGGCATCACGGTTGCGAAGCCGGTGGTGACCTTGGACCATCTCCTTACCGACGCGTGCGACCTGATCGTCGACCGGGATCTTCTGTGCGCGAACGCCGTCATCGACGGTGAGATACGCATCGCCGGCGCCAGGATCGGGGGGAGGATGATCCTCGATGGCGCGCAGGTCGGGCGGTCAGGCGGCTACGGCCTTACCGCCGACGCGATCGTCATCGACGGCGGGTTGTTGTGTGGTCACGGCTTCCGCTCGTACGGCGAGCTGAGCGTGCAGGATGCCCGCGTGGGACGCAGGTGCGTTCAGCGGAGCTCGGCTGTCCAACCCCTCCGGCATCGCCCTGAATGCGGAAAGGCTCACCGGCGGGATCCTGGCCTGCGCCGCCGCGCTCGCCGTCGTCGCGGCGGCGACCACTCTCAG
>NZ_JBFAMX010000323.1:0-11144 GCF_040659615.1 Nonomuraea sp. NPDC049784 | reverse complement strand
GCCGGGCTGGGCGCGCAGGCGGCCGTGCGGGCCATCGCCCGGGTCGCCGGCGCCTACGCCAACCGGCGCGCCACCAAGAAACGGGCTCATTGTTCCGCCCGTACGGAGCGGTCCCCTACGACGCGCGGCTGATGAGCTGGAACCGGGACGCCCGCATCGTGTCGCTGTGGACCCCCACCGGCCGCGTGACCGTGCCGTACACCGGACGGCCAGAAGATCTCAAGGCCGTCGAGGCACTGCCCATCGGGGAGGCCGACCTGCTCTATCGGCGCGGGGTGTGGCTGTTGCAGGTCACCGTCACCCTGCCCCGGCCGCATTTGCGCGAGCCGGCAAACGGCTTCCTGGGAGTGGATCAAGGAGTGGCCAACCTGGCGGTCACCAGTGACGGGGCGGTGCTGCCCGGCACGGCCCTGCCCGGGCCGATCCAAGGTAACGGCCACGTCCGCGCCCTGCGCGAGCGGCGCCATCGGCAACGCCGCCGGTTGCAGAAGAAGGGCACTCCTGCAGCGCGGCGGGTGCTGCGTCGCCTGTCCGGGCGTGAGCACCGGATGATGACCGACCTCAACCACCAGATCAGCAAGTACGTGGTGCGCGAAGCCGAACGCACCGGCCGCGGCATCGCCCTGGAGGATCTCCAGGGCATCCGCGGCCGGGTAAGGGCTCACCGGCTCCAGCGGCGCACCCTGCACTCCTGGACGTTTGCCCAGATGATCGAGTTCACCCGCTACAAGGCCGCCCGGGCCGGGATCGACTTCATATTGGTCGATCCCGCCTACACCTCCCAGGCCTGCCCGGAGTGCGGGTGGACTTCCAGGGCGAACCGGCCGGCGCGGGGCCGGTTCGTCTGCACCCGGTGTGGCCTCGCTGGGCACGCCGACCACATCGCGGCCCGCAACATCGCCCAACGCGGCACTGCGGGTCGGGCTGTTGTCAACCAGCCACACGCTACCGGCCTCCCTTCAGCCAGACGGGACCGTGAGAGCAAGCCACCGGCTTCAGCCGGTGGTAGTTGACTGTTGTCCCTCGAACTTCTCCAGGCCCGTCCGCGCCTGTTCGAACAGCTCGCGGCCGAGGAATTCCGGTCTGATCAGGTCGAGCTGGGCCATACCGACGCGCAGCGCACCCTGCGGGGCGTAAAGGTCCGTGCCCAGCGCGCGGGAGACATGCTCGTGCAGCACCGTGATGCCCAGCTTCATCGCCGTCAGCACGGTCGCGCGGGCGCGATGATCAGCCTCGGAGTGCCGGTCTTCGTTGGCGAGATGCTCCTCCGTCACGCTCACGAGCTCGTCGAACATGGCGGCTGCCGCGGGAGAGCCCTCCACGAGCGCGCGGCCGAGGTACTTCATCAGGGGCGGCGCGGTGCGGTGGACGCTCTCGATGAATTCGGGCTTTTCCAGGTTGCGGTCGGTGATGCCCGCGTTGACCTGCTCACGCACGTAGCTGAGGACGTACTCGTCACAAGCCAGCCGCAGCGCTTCCTTGGTGCCGAAGTGGTGCTGCACCAGGCCGGGCGAGACTCTGGCCGCCTCGGCGATCCCGCGGATCGTGGTGGCCTTGACCCCCTGCTCGGCGAACAGCGCCATCGCGGCGTCGCGGATGCGGGCGCGGGTCGTCAGATCCTCTTCAGATATTGGTCGCACGTACCGAAGTCTATACAGATGTATTGGTTGCCATGCAAGTGTTCAATGCGCCATGGATGCTTTCGGCTCGCCCGTGACCGCGCCGTCGGACGACTGCTGTCCCCTACTCCGCGCTGGGCGTCGGGAGCTGGTCACCCTGAATGTGGCTGACGTCCTGCTGCCAGCCCACAAGGGAAAGATCATCGTCCGCAATGGCAAGGGCGAGACCCTCTCGCGAGATTCCCCTGCTGGACGCCACGGTGCGCGAGGCCGACTCGGACTGGAGGAAGGAGCGAAGCAAGTGGCCGGACGCGGACGCGCAGGAACCGTACGAACACAAAAACCTGCGCTGTCACGGACCTTGTGTCAGCGCAGGCACAGGTGAGAGAGCGGCAAACAAGACCCAAACGAGGAGCCGGAAACCGGAAACCGCGGGGAGGTTACGAGAAGTCTTCCTCCACGTCGATGCCCTCCGCTTCGAGCGCCTCGCGGATGACGCGGAAGGCCAGGCCCGCGGAGTAGCCCTTGCGTGCCAGCATGCCCGCCAGCCGCCGCGTACGGGTCTGCGGGTCGAGCGATCGGGTGGAGGCGAGCTTGCGCTCCACCAGCCGCCGCGCCGTCTCCGCCTCCTGGTCGGGATCCAGCCGCTCCACTGCTTCCTTGACCGTGTCGGTGTCCACACCGCGATGTCGCAGTTCAGCGGCGAGGGCTCGCTTGGCCAGGCCCCGGCCGTGGTGCCGTGAGTCGACCCAGGCCGCGGCGAACGCCTCGTCGTTGATCAGGCCGAGCTCGGAGAAGCGGCTCAGGACTGCTTCGGCGGCCTCGTCCGGCACGTTACGTTTGCGCAGGGCTTCGGCGAGTTGGGCGCGCGTCTTGGGCGCCATGGTGAGAAGGCGGAGGCAGATGGCCCGAGCCGCCGACTCCGGATCCGCGTCGCGCCCACCTCCGGAACCACTCTCATCGCCCCGCCCAGACCGAGCGCTGCTCTCACCGCCCTGCCCAAATCCGCCAAGGCTCTCGCTGTCCCACCCGGATTCGGCAAAGCTCTTACCATCCGGCGCGAACCCGGCAGCGCCCTCGGCATGCGGCCCGGTCCCGGTGCCCAGCCCTTCGGATGGCCAGCCCCGCTCTCGTGTACCCTTCCCAGACCGTCGGTTGGATCGGCCCGATCGCCGCCCTCGACCGGTCCGCTTCTGACCGGCCTTTCCGCCGCCCGGCTGCTCCTCCGCAAACCAGCTGCTCCCCGCCAGCACTTCGGAATGCCACCCAGCACCCCCCTCGCCAGAGAGCGCAGTGTCATCACCAGCACGCCCGGACGCCGCCGCCTGACCAGTGGACGTCGCCGTCTGGTGGTCGCTTGTGATCCGGCTCGTCCGAGGCTCGTCGGCCGTGGCCTCGCCGTTGTCGCTGAACCGGCCGCGCGCCAACGCCGGAGAGTCGGCCGTATCTGCTTGGGAACCATCCACCTCAGGCTGGAGATCGGCCCCACCAGGCTGGGGATCGGCTGTGCCGGTCAGGGACTCGTCCACCCTGGGCTGAGAGTCGGCCGTACTGGCCTGGGGGTCGGGGGGTGGGGTGGAGGTGCGTTGGCGGGCGCGGTGGTCGCGCCACTCGTCGACCGACGGCCAGCCGTCCGTGGACGAGCGGGCCAGGTCGCGGCCCCGGGATGGGGGCGGCGAGGGGAGGCTGGGCCGGGCGCCCCGGGGTTGGGGCGCCTGGGGCCGGTCTGGGTCACTCATGGGACGGGCGCGGTCGCTCATGGGGTGGGCGATCAGACGTCACCCGGCTTCGGGGTGGACTTCGAACCGCGGCCGGAAGGAGCGGCGGCCGGGGCCGGGGCTGCTGCGGCTGCCGCTGCGGCCGGGGCGTCAAGGCGGGGGCCCACGCCCAGCTTGTCCTTGATCTTCTTCTCGATCTCGTTGGCCATGTCGGGGTGGTTCTTCAGGAAGTTGCGGGCGTTTTCCTTGCCCTGGCCGAGCTGGTCGCCCTCGTACGTGTACCAGGCGCCGGACTTGCGGACGAAGCCGTGCTCCACGCCCATGTCGATGAGGCCGCCCTCGCGGGAGATGCCCACGCCGTAAAGGATGTCGAAGTCGGCGACGCGGAAGGGCGGGGCCATCTTGTTCTTCACGACCTTGACCCTGGTGCGGTTGCCGACCGCCTCCGTGCCGTCCTTGAGGGTCTCGATTCGGCGGATGTCCATCCGGACCGAGGCGTAGAACTTGAGCGCCTTACCGCCGGTCGTCGTCTCGGGGCTGCCGAACATGACGCCGATCTTCTCGCGGAGCTGGTTGATGAAGATGGCGGTGGTGCCCGTGCTGTTGAGGGCGCCGGCGATCTTGCGCAGGGCCTGGGACATGAGGCGGGCCTGGAGACCGACGTGGCTGTCGCCCATCTCGCCCTCGATCTCGGCCTTGGGCACCAGCGCGGCCACCGAGTCGATGACGAGGATGTCGACGGCACCGGACCTGATCAGCATGTCGGCGATCTCCAGCGCCTGCTCGCCGGTGTCGGGCTGGGAGACCAGCAGGGCGTCGGTGTCGACCCCCAGCTTCTTGGCGTATTCGGGGTCGAGGGCGTGCTCGGCGTCGATGAACGCCGCGATGCCGCCGGCCCGCTGGGCATTGGCCACCGCGTGCAGGGCGAGCGTGGTCTTACCGGAGGACTCGGGGCCGTAGATCTCGACGATGCGGCCGCGCGGCAGGCCGCCGATGCCGAGGGCCACGTCAAGGGAGATCGACCCTGTGGCGATCACCTCGATGGGAGCTCGGGCGTCGTCGCCCAGGCGCATCACTGAGCCCTTGCCGAACTGTCGCTCGATCTGAGCGAGGGCGGTCTCGAGGGCCTTCTCGCGGTCGTTGATAGCCATGGGAACTCCCCCTGGAGGGTCGTGGTCCGATCAGTCGAGTGAAAACTACGGCCTGCCACCGACATTTTCTGCGACTGCCGGGGAAGACGTGGCCCGGCGGAGTCAATCGTAGCCGAACGGCTGTTCGATCACAGCAGGAACACGCAGGTCGCCGTCAATCGCCCGCGTTCGGGGAGGTGAGCCGTCATTCTCCTTCGTGCCAGGGCAGCGCGCCATCCCAACTCCTCCGTCCCGGCTCCCTCGTCCCGGGGAGTGCACCATCCCGGCTCCCACGTTCCGAACAGTGCGCCATGCCGGTCATGTTGGTCGCGCGGCAGCGGAGACCCGCGGCCTCCCGCCTCGAGGTGGTGCCGCATGAACGCCACCGGCAGGTCCTCATCCCCGCCGAAGCCAGCGTCCTCCTCGTCCCCCGGCGAAGCCGGCGAGTCCTCATCCCGAAGCGAAGTCGGCAGGTCCTCATCCACAGCGAAATCGGGGTAGACGGCACCCTCGGTGAGGCCGGCCGACGGGGACGTCGTCGAGCTCGGCGGAGACCTCGTCGAGGGAAGCACCCGGGGTGCCGTGCTCCCCGAAGCACCCATGCGCGTCCTCATGAAGACGCCCGGCCGATGTTGGTCTCCAACGTGTTGCACGCGGGATGAGCTGGGGAGACTCACTGCAGGGGCGAGGGGTGGAGGTGGCGAGTGGCGAGTGGCTACACCAGGGAACGACGCACCCGTCTTGAGGCGCTCGCCGAGCTGCTCCCCCATCATGGCCTGGTCAGCCGCATGGTAGGCACCGACGATCCGGTGTTGTGGGTCTGGCACCCGCGCACCGGCCGCCAGACGATCATCTTCGCCACCCCGTCGAACCGCGGATGGCTGTTCCTGTGGTCGCCCAGCGGGCAGGGCAGCGCGGACGAGCTGGAGCACACGGCCGCCGCGCTGCGGCAGACCCTCGACATGGCGCAGACCTAGAGCGCAGCTCTCGATACGACGCAGACCTAGCGCAGCTTGGGCGAGACGTTCTCCACCTGGCAGACCGCGCGCCAGACGGTCTTGGCGCTCTCACCGTCGGCCAGTGCCTGCGTGACGGTCCGTCCCCCGAGCGGCGCGAGCACGTAGTCGCGCGCCCACGACTCGGCGTACGTCTCGCCGAAATGAGCGTTCATCCGTCTCCAGAACTCCGTCAGGCGCATGAACCAAGTATGGATTGAAGCGCTCCCCACGGGCTAAGCCGGGGGGATTCCAGCCGTCGGGGCCAACGTCTTAGCGTGCGGTCCCGGCGCTGTTGCTTGGCGGTTCGCCTTCCGGCCCACGCGGGTGCGTGGTTTGCGCGCCCCAACCCGCGCCCCCGGTCTGGGTTGCGCGAGCTCCGTCCTCCCGACGGTGAGTATGTTCTTGGCGGCGTTCACGTCCGCGTGATCACGATGGCCGCACAAGGTGCACACGAAGGCCTCACAGCTCTTACGGGACTTCGCATCCACGTTCTTGCACTGGTGGCAGGTGATGGACGTGTTCGCCGGATGGACAGTGATCACACAGGTGCCTGTGTACCGGGCCTTGCTCCGGACAGCCAGCTCAATGCGGTGCCAGCCTTTGTCCAGGATGGCCCGGTTCAGACCGGACTTGGCGGCGGCGCCGTTGGGCAAGAACCCGCCCGGGCGGCCAGGGTCCGGCCTGGGTGCGACCGTCGCGGTCATGTTCCTGGTCGCCAGAGCCTCGAACACGATCAAGTCGTGGTCGCGAGTCAGCACGTGCGCGGTCTTCGCCGCGAAATCCTGCCGCCGTCGGCGGATCTTCGCCGCGAACGCCCTCACCCGGCGCGTCGCGCGGGCCCGGCGATTGCTCCCCTTACGGGTACGGGACCACTCCCGTTGGAGCTTGGCGGCGTGTTCCACCTCGCGGCCGGTGGCGAACACCTTGTGGTAGAACCGCCCCTGACTGGTGGTCACGATCTTCACCACGCCACGGTCGATCCCGATCCCAGTGCCGGGCATGGCGTCCCGGGCCGGAGTCCGCACCCCGTCATCGATCAGGAAACTGATGTACCAGCGCTGCCCCTCACGCAGCACGGTGGCGTTCTTGACCACCCCGACCAGCGGACGGGTCCAGCGGAAGCGGACCCAGCCCAGTTTGGGCAGTCTGGCGCGTGCCCACCGCCGGTTCAGCCGCTCCACTGCGATCTTGCCACCCTCGGGGAGCCGGAACGACGGAGCGGTACGCGTCTTGGATTTCCAGCGCACCTTCCACGTCCCATGGCGGGCACACGCGGCATCCAGGTCGATGAGCGTCTGCTGCAAACAGTGACCGGGCACCTCGGCCAACCACTCCAGTCCGGGCTCGCGCTTGGCCTCCACAAGCTGGCGAGCCTGCTCGTGATAACCGATGAACGCCCCCCTGCGGCGGTAGGCGCTGCGCTGCTCCAGCGCAGTGTTCCACACCACCCGGCACACCCCCGCCAATCCGCTCGGCGAACCCGGCCTGCTCCTCAGTGAGATCCAGCAGATACCGTCGTCCTGCCAGCACGAGCAGCCACCTACACATTCTTCTGGTTCTCGAGGTACCGCTTGACGCCCTCCAGCGGCGCGGCCCCCACGGTGGCCACCCAAAGCAAAAGTGGTCCGCAGCGTCGCACAACACCAACTGTTTATACAGCCTCATGCCTATCTAGCGCATGAGTGTTCGATAAAAGGACTCATCCCATGGCCGAGGCCAGAGGTCCGCCGCCATTAGGATCCGATCGCCCGGGGCCTGGGTAAGACATCCCGATGCCAAAGACCCCCAAGTCTTCACCCCCGAAGACAGCCAAGACGAAGGCCAACAGGGCCAAGCGCCGCCGGTTACTGCTCGCGCTGCGCCTCGCCGTACAGAAGGAGAAGGCGGAGCGATCGGAAAGGCACGCCGGCACCAGGCAGGCGCCCCGTGCGGGACAGCCCCGCACGCGCGGGCCGTCACGACGCTAGAGCGTCAAACCAGCGCCGAAGCAGCGTCGAACCGCGGTCACAGCACGCGTGAGCCGTACATCTCACCGAGATGGTCGGCGAGCAGCTCCAGCCGGGCGCCGTCGGGGTCCTTGAAGTAAATGGAGGCGCCGCTCTCTATCTGGTGCGGCACGCCGGCCATCTCCAGCTTGCCGCGCAGGCGTTCCCAGGTGGCGGGGTCGACGGAGATCGCGACGTGGTGCAGCCCGCCCAGCACCTCCTGGTACGGCCCCAGGTCGAGCCCGGGGAAGTCGAAGAACGCGAGCAGGTTGCCGTTGCCGATGTCGAAGAAGAAGTGGTTCGAGCCCTTGTAGTCGCGGTTCTCGATGATCTCGGTGAGCGGAAACTCCAGGAGCTCCTGGTAGAACTTGATGGTCCGTTCCACGTCCGACGAGAGCAGCGCCATGTGGTGCAGGCCGCGCGCGCTGCTCGATGGCCGGTGCGGTAAGACGTAACGCTGCCTGATCTCCGCACGGCGGGCTTCGATGGCCGCATAGTCAATGGTCACGGTCGCTGTATGTCCGCCAAGGCGCCCGCTCAATCGCCCGTCAAGGCGCCAATGCGTATTCTGTCGGTGGCGCGAGGCAGTATGTGCTGGTGAGCTCCCTTGACCAGTTCAGCCAGGTGACCAGGCAATGGTTCGCCGGAGCCTTCCAGGCGCCCACGTCCGCCCAGGAGGGGGCGTGGGAGTCGATCTCGCGCGGCGACAACACCCTGGTCGTCGCGCCCACCGGGTCGGGCAAGACGCTGGCGGCGTTCCTGTGGTCCCTCGACAGGCTGGCGTCGGACCACGCCGAGGCCGCCCCCAAGCCGGACCACCCCGAGGCCACCCCCGAGCCCGCCCGCAAGCCCAAGCGCAGCAAGCCCGAGCCCGCCGAGCCCGTCCGCAAGGGGACGCGGGTGCTCTACGTGTCGCCGCTCAAGGCGCTGGCCGTCGACGTCGAGCGTAACCTGCGTGCCCCGTTGGCGGGGCTCAAGCAGACGGCGCGCCGGCTCGGGCTGCCGGTGCCGGAGATCTCGGTGGCGATCCGCTCGGGCGACACCCCCTCAGAGGACCGCAGACGATACGCGGCCAAGCCGTCCGACATCCTCATCACGACGCCGGAGTCGCTGTTCCTGCTGCTCACCAGCCAGGCGCGAGAGGCGTTGCGCGGCGTGGAGACGGTGATCGTGGACGAGGTCCACGCGGTCGCGGCCACCAAGCGCGGCGCTCATCTGGCGCTCAGCCTGGAGCGGCTCGACGCGCTGCTCGACAGGCCCGCGCAGCGGATCGGGCTGTCGGCGACCGTGCGGCCGGTGAGCGAGGTGGCGGCGTTCCTCGGCGGCACGCGACCGGCCACCGTCGTACAGCCGCCGTCGGAGAAGCGGATCGAGGTCGAGGTCGTCGTCCCCGTCGAGGACATGACCGAGATGGAGGGCCGCCCGCAGCCTCAGGGTGAGGAGGATTTCGCCCCGGAGCCGGGCAACAGGTCGATCTGGCCCCATGTGGAGGACCGGCTGTTCGATCTGATCGGGGCGCACAGCTCGACGATCGTCTTCGCCAACTCGCGGCGGCTGGCCGAGCGGCTGTGCACCCGGCTCAACGAGCTGGCGTACGAGCGGGAGCGCGGCGACGGCGAGGCCGTCGACCTCTCCATCTGGGAGACGGGACCGTCCGCCGGCCCGGTCTGGGAGACACCCAAGCGGATGCCCGCCGACATGATGGCGCAGGCGGGGGCGAGCAAGGGCGTCGTGACGGAGATCGTCCGCGCTCACCACGGCTCCGTCTCCAAGGAGGAGCGGGCGCAGATCGAGGAGGCGCTCAAGTCCGGCCGGCTGCCTGCCGTGGTCGCCACCTCCAGCCTGGAGCTGGGCATCGACATGGGCGCGGTCGACCTGGTCGCGTGCGTGGAGGCGCCGCCGAGCGTGGCCAGCGGGCTCCAGCGCATCGGCCGGGCGGGGCACCAGGTCGGCGCGGTGTCCAAGGGCGTGATCTTCCCGAAATACCGGGGCGACCTGGTGCAGACGACCGTGGTGGCCGAGCGCATGAAGAGCGGCCAGATCGAGGAGCTGCGTTATCCGCGCAATCCGCTCGACGTGCTGGCGCAGCAGATCGTGGCCATGACCGCGATGGACGAGTGGACGGTCGACGAGCTCGAGTCGGTGGTCAAGCGGGCCGCCCCGTACGCCACGCTGCCCAGGAGCGCGCTGGAGGCCACGCTCGACATGCTGGCCGGGCGCTACCCGAGCGAGGAGTTCGCCGAGCTTCGCCCGCGCATCGTGTGGGACCGCATCACCGGCACCCTCCAGGGTCGCCCGGGAGCGCAGCGGCTGGCGGTCACCAACGGCGGCACGATCCCCGACCGCGGCCTGTTCGGCGTGTTCCTGGTGGGCGAGAAGGCCTCCAGGGTGGGCGAGCTGGACGAGGAGATGGTCTACGAGTCGCGCGTGGGCGACGTGTTCGTGCTGGGCGCGACCTCCTGGCGGATCGAGGACATCACGGCCGACCGGGTGCTCGTCTCGCCCGCGCCCGGCCAGCCGGGCAAGCTGCCGTTCTGGCACGGCGACGCGCCGGGGCGCCCGGCCGAGCTGGGCAGGGCGATCGGGCAGTTCCTGCGCGAGCAGGCCAAGCTCGGCTCGACCGAGCGCATGCGGGCGGCCGGGCTCGACGAGTTCGCCGCGGGAAACCTGCTGGCCTACCTCCACGAGCAGCGCGAGGCCACCGGCTACGTCCCCGACGACCGCACCCTCCTGGTCGAGCGCTTCCACGACGAGCTCGGCGACTGGCGCGTGGTCATCCACTCCCCCTATGGCGCGCGGGTGCACGCCCCGTGGGCGCTGGCGATCAGCCGGCGGCTGCGCGAGCGCTACGGCATCGACGTGCAGGCCGTCCACTCCGACGACGGCATCGTGCTGCGCATCCCCGACACGCTCTCCGAGCCACCCACCGACGTGGCCGCGTTCGACGCCGAGGAGATCGAGCAGATCGTCACCGAGGAGCTGGGCGGCTCCGCCATGTTCGCCTCCCGGTTCAGGGAGTGCGCGGGGCGGGCGCTGCTGCTGCCGCGCCGCACGCCGGGCAGGCGCAGCCCTCTGTGGCAGCAGCGCCAGCGCGCCGCCCACCTGCTGGGCGTGGCCTCGCAGTACGCCTCGTTCCCGATCGTGCTGGAGACGATGCGCGAGTGCCTGCAGGACGTCTTCGACGTGCCGGGGCTCGTGCAGCTCATGCGCGACATCGCCGCGCGCCGCGTGCGGCTGGTCGAGGTCGAGACGTCGCAGGCCTCGCCGTTCGCCACCTCGCTGCTGTTCCACTACGTGGGCGCGTTCATGTACGAAGGCGACGCGCCCCTGGCCGAGCGGCGGGCCCAGGCGCTGGCGCTGGACACCACGCTGCTGGCCGAGCTGCTGGGCCAGGCCGACCTGCGCGAGCTGCTCGATCCCGACGTGATCTCCGACACCGAGCGCGAGCTGGCCAGGCTCGACCGCCCGCTGCGCGACCTGGAAGACCTCGCCGACCTCCTGCGCTCGCATGGGCCGCTGCTCGCGCCCGACGTGAGCGTGCGCGGCGGCGATCCGTCCTGGCTGGAGGAGCTCGAACGGTCGCGGCGCGCGATCAGGGTGCGCATCGCGGGCGAGGAGCAGTGGGCGGCGATCGAGGACGCGGCCCGCATGCGTGACGCGCTGGGCGCGCCGCCGCCCGTCGGGGTGCCCCACG